>JBGPAN010000217.1:0-6870 GCA_041480785.1 Bacteroidota bacterium
ACCCTTGTCCTTTTCAGGCTTCTCGACGATCGTGGCCTCCGTCGTTAACAGAAGACCTGCGACGCTGGCAGCGTTCTCCAGGGCGATACGGGCAACCTTTGTCGGGTCGATGACGCCAGCCTGGATAAGGTTTTCGTATTTCTCGGTCTGGGCGTTGAAGCCATAGTCATCTTTGCCTTCCTTGACCTTGTTCACGACCACGGAACCCTCGAGACCGGCATTTTCAACGATCAAACGAATCGGCTCTTCAACCGATCGGCGGATGATCTCGACGCCAATCTTCTGGTCTTCATTGTCGGTCTTTACTTCCTCGAGCTTCTTGATGCTGCGCAAGTATGCAACACCGCCGCCGGGGACAATGCCTTCTTCCACTGCTGCACGAGTCGCATGGAGCGCATCTTCAACACGGGCCTTCTTTTCCTTCATTTCAACTTCCGTCGAAGCGCCGATCTTCAGAACTGCGACACCACCCGACAACTTCGCCAGCCGCTCCTGGAGCTTCTCCTTGTCATAGTCTGATGTCGTCTTCTCGATCTGCTGCTTGATTTCATTGATACGCTTCTTGATGTCTTCCTTCTTGCCTGCGCCCTCGACGAGCGTCGTGTTGTCCTTGTCGATCGTGACGCGCTTCGCCGTGCCCATGTAGGAAAGTTGAGCATTCTCAAGCTTGAAGCCCTTCTCCTCCGAAATCACGGTACCGCCGGTCAGAACTGCAATATCTTCCAGCATTGCTTTGCGGCGATCACCGAAGCCAGGCGCCTTCACCGAACACACGCGCAGTGTGCCGCGCAGCTTGTTCACAACGAGCGTCGCCAGTGCTTCACCTTCGACCTCCTCAGCAATCACCAGAATGGACTTGCCGGACTGGGCAACCTTCTCGAGCAGCGGCAGAAGATCCTTCATAGCGCTGATCTTCTTGTCGTGGATAAGAATGTAGGGATCCTCAAGAATGGTTTCCATCGTTTCTGCATCTGTCACGAAGTACGGTGACAGGTAACCGCGATCGAATTGCATTCCTTCGACGACATCCAGTGTTGTCTCCGTTCCCTTTGCCTCTTCGACGGTAATGACGCCGTCTTTACCGACCTTCTCCATCGCGTTTGCGATGAGTTCACCAATAGCACGGTCATTATTCGCTGAAATGGCACCGACCTGGGCGATCTTCTCTTTGTCGTCGCCAACGGTCTTGCTCATCTGTTTCAGTCCTTCTACGATCTTCAGCACAGCGAGGTCAATGCCGCGCTTCAGATCCATCGGATTTGCGCCGGCAGTGACGTTCTTGAGTCCCTCGCGAACGATCGCTTGCGCAAGGACGGTTGCCGTGGTTGTTCCGTCACCGGCAACATCAGACGTCTTCGATGCCACTTCGCGTACCATCTGGGCACCCATGTTCTCGATAGGATCCGTGAGTTCAACTTCTTTTGCGACTGTGACGCCGTCTTTTGTAATGGTCGGCGCACCAAATTTCTTGTCGATTACCACATTGCGACCCTTCGGTCCCAACGTCACCTTCACTGCGTCTGCGAGTTGGTCAACACCTCGCTTCAGAGCAGCCCGGGCATCTGTGTTAAAGTTAATCAGCTTTGCTCCCATAGCTCTTTATCTCCTTTTTGTCTGAATTTACTTTTTGGGCATAATGGCGAAAATATCGCTCTCGCGCATGATGAGTAGTTCCTCGCCGTCAATAGTGACCTCGGTACCCGAGTATTTCCCGTAGAGCACGCGATCACCAACTTTTACTTCCAACGCTATCAGCTTCCCTTCATCGGAGACCTTTCCCGGTCCAACTGCGATGATCTCGCCCCAAACCGGTTTCTCCTTCGCGGTGTCAGGAACGATGATGCCGCCTTTTGTTTTCTCTTCCGCGACCGAGGGCCTTACGACCACTCGATCTGCCAATGGCTTCAGATTCATTTGAGATGCCTCCTATGTAAGTTTAGATTATTAATAGACTTATGGAATTGTACCTTGTTTAGCACTCTCCATAGTAGAGTGCTAACAATATAGCGCAATTCACCGGCTTTGTCAAGGGGGTGTTTTGTCAGGAAAAACGGGATTTTTGGAGAGACCTTGAAGAACGTGGTTGGCACGCGCACAACATTGTTTCGGCGCAAATGACGCAACCAATTGTACCTTGATGCGAGCTGGGACTCTAAGACGGGGAATATCCTTCGACAACAATTACATACTCTCCCCGCGTTGGCTTACCAGTCAGATGAGGGAGAACCATGGACAATTTTCCACGGACGATCTCCTCAAACTTCTTTGTGAGCTCCCGTGCCACAACAACCTGGCGATCACCAAACGATGCCTGGATCTCACCCAAGGTCTTGAGGATACGGTGTGGAGATTCGTAAAGGATAATAGTTCTGGGCTCGGTGCGCAGAATCTCCAGCTTGGTCTTCCTTCCCTTCTTCACGGGAAGAAACCCTTCGAAAACAAACCGGTCTGTAGGTAGCCCGCTGACGATGAGCGCTGAGACAAATGCCGAGGGACCCGGAATTGGCACAATGGGAATCCCGGAAACAAGGGCAGACTGGACAATGTGGAACGCCGGATCCGATATGCCCGGAGTGCCGGCATCCGAGACGAGAGCAATGGACATTCCCTGAAGAAGCTTCTCGATGAGCTGGGGCGTACGCTGACGTTCGTTGTAGCTGAAGTAGCTCAGCATCGGCTTGCTGATCGAGTAGTGATCCAGTAGGATCTTCGTCTTGCGCGTGTCTTCTGCAGCGATGAGGTCGACTGCCGATAGTACTTTGACAGCGCGATGAGTGATGTCGTCAAGGTTCCCTATCGGCGTGGCGACAAGATACAGCGTTCCCGGTGCGACTGGGTTCTCCATGCTCACAGCCCCCAATCACGAATGTAACGGAAATCGACATTCACCGTCCGATAAGAAATTTTCGCGATCAGCGGCGGTCGACGTTTGAACTGATTTTTGCGGACGAGCGCCTTGACATGATCGACGAAAGCCAAATCGTAGCCAAACTCATGCAGCTCGTCATCGTTTCTTCGCTCATCGACAAGATGATAGAGGAGTGCATCGAGTTGGGAGTAGGTGCAACCAAGTTCCTCTTCGTCCGATTGTCCCTCCCAGAGATCAGCAGTCGGCACTTTGTCGACGATCGTTGCCGGAAGCCCGAGATGCCGTGCAAGCTGCCAGATCTGGGTTTTGTAGAGGTCACCGAGAGGATTGATCGCAGAGGCAGTGTCGCCAAAGAGCGTGCCGTACCCCACCATAATCTCGGTCTTGTTGCTGGTCCCGATGACGAGTGCCTGTTCTCTCGCTGAGATGTCGTACAACACGATCATGCGCGTCCGGGCCATGACGTTTCCCCGACGGACCCGATCGGCCACATTGTGAGCTGCGCAGTACGCATCGACCATCTCTGAGATATCGACGATCTCCGACCGGATACCAATCTGATCGATCACGGTCTTCGCATCTTCAACGCTTTTCGGGCTGCTCGTTCGATAGGGCATGAGCACACCAATTGCGTCATCCTTTCCGAGGGCAGCAGCCGTCAGTGCTGCACTGACGGCTGAGTCCACCCCACCGGACACACCGATGACGCCCCGATGAAAGCCGGCGTTCTTCGTCTCGTCGCGAATGAATTGCACCAGCAAGTCGTCGACAACTTTTACATCGAGGTCGAGACCGCTTTTGGGATCGTGTTGATTTGTTTCCACGCTTCTCTCTCAGTTGATCGGTGCTGCGTTAGTCGCCCTGACTGATTTCGATGAGAGCTTCATGAATGATGCTCAGTCCCTCATCAAGCTCAACCTTGCTGATGTTCAGGGGAGGCCGGAATCGAATCGAACGGTCACCGCAGCCGATGAGGATCAGGCCATTGTCGTACGCCTTGCTCCTCAGCTGATCCCTGTTCTGAGCTGTGTCGAGGTCGATGGCGCACAGCAGCCCCCTGCCGCGGGAGCCCGAGACCAGCTCCGGGAGTTCTTGCTCCAGTTCGCCCAGTTTCTCTAGCAAATATGCTCCGGTTTCATGAGCATTCTCAACCAGTTTCTCCTCATGAATGATTTCGAGAATACGCTGGAATCTTACCATATCGACGAGGTTTCCGCCAAATGTGGAATTGATGCGGCTCGGCTTGTGGAAGACATTTTCGAGCACATCGTCAATTCGTTTGCTGCACATAATTCCGCAGGTCTGCGTTTTCTTCCCAAACGACATCAGATCGGGCTTCACGAAGTATTCATGCGCCCACATTTTTCCCGTGATGCCTACACCGGTCTGGACTTCATCGAAGATCAGAAGGATATCGCTCTCATCGCAAATTGTCCTGAGTTCTTCAAAGAACTCCTTCCGGAAGTGATTGTCTCCCCCTTCGCATTGAATCGGCTCGATGATCATAGCGGCGATGTCATCAGGGTTGTTGATGATCGCCTGCTTGATCTGCTGAAGGGCAATGGATTCGGCCTTCTTTACCCGTGCAAGGTTTTCCTTGTTCAGCGGAAACTCGATGACCGGGTTGTGGATTCGCGGCCAACGGAACTTTGGGAAGTAGTTCGTCTTTACGGGATCCGTGTTCGTCAGCGAGAGCGTGTAGCCGCTCCGGCCATGGAAGGCACGACGGAAGTGAATGATCTGCCTTCCCCGTTCCTCCGTGTACCCCTTGATAAAATTCTTCCGTACCTTCCAATCGAACGCTGTCTTCAAAGCATTCTCGACCGCAAGAGCACCACCGTCGATGAAAAACACGTAGGGAAGGTATTCCGGTTGGGCTATCCTTGAAAACGTTTCAACGAATTCCGCCATCTCGACGGTGTACGCGTCCGCATTCGACGGTTTATGGACTGCAACATACCCGAGCTTTTCGAGGAACTCGGGGGAATTCAGCTTTGGATGGTTCATGCCTACCGAACCTGAAGCAAAAAACGTGAAGAAGTCCAGGTAGCGCTTGTTGTAGCGCGAATCATAGACATACGATCCCTGGCTTCGCTTCAGATCCACGACGAGGTCAAACCCGTCCACCAGCATGTGCTTTGCCAGTGTCGTGTGAACTTCATTCGGCGCGATTTTTATCGAGGTCTTCGTTGTAGGTTTCTCCCCGTTCTGTCCGTTATCGCCCATTGGCGTCATCGCCGCCTGTACTCGTTCCGCTTTCGCGGACAATGTGTCTGCCATACGTCACCTCTGAGTTTCGTTCCATCACGGTTCTGGGTTGATTGTTCACGAGGTCACCAGATCCGTCAGAAGAACTCTTGGTGTTCGTATAGCGAAACTATGTAGAGGCGGACGGCCATCGTTTTCCTACTCGGCGTTATCGATTTGTGCGCGCTGCAATTTGCCGCTGTAGTCCACGTAGACCGCTTTCCATTCCGTGTAAAACTCATACACTGTCCAACCACCCTCACGATGACCGTTCCCGGTTTCCTTCACACCGCCGAAAGGCATATGAGCTTCGGCACCGATGGTCGGACTATTTACGTAGGTAATACCTGCCTTGATGTCGCGGATCGCAATATATGCGTTGTTGATGTTTTGCGTATAGATCGATGATGAAAGTCCGTAGGTGGTGTTGTTCGAGACAGCGATCGCCTCCTCAAGTGACTTAACCTTGATGACCGAGAGCACGGGTCCGAAAATCTCCTCCCGAGCGACCCGCATCTGAGGAGTCACATCTCCCAACACCGTCGGTTCATAGAACCATCCTTTCGACAGACCGTCGCCGGCCGCCGCCTTTCCGCCAGCCAGTACTTTCGCCCCTTCTCCCTTGCCGATCTGCACATATTCGTCAACGGTCTTGCGCTGACCTTCATTAACGCACGGCCCGACATCGACGTTGTCCTTCAGACCGTCGCCGAGACGAAGTTTCTTCGCATGATCAACCACCGTCGACACGAACTTGTCATAGACTTTGTCGTGAACGATCAGCCGGCTTGTTGCAGTACACCGTTGTCCTGTCGTTCCAAACGCCCCCCACAGAACGCCTTCGAGCGCAAGCTCAAGATCTGCGTCGTCCATGACGATTTGCGCATTCTTGCCGCCCAATTCCAGGGAAACCCGTTTCAGCGTTCTACTCGCAACCTCCGAGATTTTCTTGCCGACTGCTGTAGACCCCGTGAAACTGACAAGATCGACATCGGGATGTTCGACGAGGCCGATACCAACCTCTTTCCCGCCACCGTGAACAATGTTGATGACTCCAGGGGGAACTCCCGCTTCCAGGAGAATCTCAACCAGCGTCGTGGCCGTCGCAGGCGTATCCGACGCCGGCTTGAACACGACTGTATTTCCGCACACCAATGCCGGGAATATCTTCCAGGTCGGGATCGCCATCGGGAAATTCCAGGGGGTGATGATCGCCGCGACGCCGATCGGGACGCGCATTGCCATGTTGAACTTGTTCGGCAGCTCCGAAGGAACCGTATGACCGAAGAGACGACGCGCCTCCGATGCTCCATAATATGCCGTGTCGATGCCTTCCTGCACATCGCCGCGGGTCTCCAGGAGGACCTTTCCCATTTCACGCGTCATTTGTTTTGCTATCTCTTCTTTCCGCGCGGTGAGAATATCTCCCACCTTCTTGATGATGTCGCCCCTTTTCGGAGCCGGAACGAGACGCCATGAGTCAAATGCTCGTCGAGCTGCCTTGACCGCCTGGTCCACTTCCACTTTGCCCGAGAGAGGAAACGTACCGATCACTTCATCCCAGTTTGCAGGATTCCTGTTCTCAAATGTCTTTCCTGACATTGCATCGACCCAACGACCATCAATATAGTTCTGGAATTTCTTTGACATAGGGAATACTCCGTTCTCAATCCAGTCCTACCTGGTGAAATATGTAATCTACATTTTTGAGACTTCGCCGCGGATCAAAAAGATGATCCATCTCTGTCACCGAG
>JBGPAN010000218.1:0-6849 GCA_041480785.1 Bacteroidota bacterium
CGGTGGGGAGTCCTTTCTACAGTCATGGCGGCATGGGCTATACGGATTCGCTCCATCTCGCGTATCAGTATGACTACGATGGCGAAAGCGGGCTCGCCGACAACTACGCGGCGATGCAGTTCCTTGGTTCGACGCCGTTCAAGACGCAGACGTACTATCAGGCGTATCAATTTCACAACACGACGGATCCGACATATTTCTCGCCTTCTACCGACCCCGACCGTTATGGGAAGATGGCCGCCGGCCTGTCGCCAGGACAGATATCATCGATTCCGAAACCCGTGAACGGCATCACCCTGATCAGCGCGGGGCCGTATAGTTATATCGCTGCCGGAGATTCCATTAACGTGGTCTTCGCTGTGATCGCCGCGAAGAAAAACACACCATCGCCGACGACGGAGGACACTCCCGAACAAAAAGTCAATTTGTACAGGGCTGCTCAATGGGCGAGGAGGACATACAACGGCGAAGATCGGAACGGGAACGGGATTCAGGACGCGGATGAACACTGGACGAACCATGGACAACCGCGGAGGTACTTTCTGCCTGCGCCGCCTGACGCCCCGCATGTGAAGATCATTCCGAAGGACAAGGCGACAGAGATTTACTGGGACAAAGTCTCAGAGGCTTCCGTTGACCCTATATCCAATCAGAAAGATTTTGAAGGTTACAGGATCTATGGAACACCGGCCGGTTTCGACCTCACTCTTTCGCAAAACATTCTCTCCAGCCTAATTCTTCTCGGTGACTATGACAAGTCAGACGACAGCATCGGCTACAACACAGGATTTGGTCACATCCGGTTGTCATCGCCGGTTCAGTTCGCTCCTGATACCACCCACTACTTTTACAAGTTTGTTGTTCCACAGCTTCTGAACGGATGGCAGTATGGATTTGCGATAACCGCTTACGATTCGGGAGACGCGACGATTAACCTTGAGAGCCTTGAAAGCAGCAAGCTGCAGACGCTCCAGCGGGTATTTCCCGGGACACCGGCGCGTGACAGCACTCAATACAAAGTCGGCATCTATCCCAATCCATACTATGCCAAAGCGATCTGGGACGGAGGGGCAGAGAGATCGCGAAAGTTGTATTTCTACAATCTCCCCCCTCATGCCGAAGTTCGCATCTACACGCTTGTTGGCGATCTGATCGATCAGTTCGAACATGACGTAGCGACGTACAACGGAAGTGACATCCGGTGGTTCCAGACTTTTGCTGACGGGTCTCAGATCCTCGCCGGCGGAGAACACGCGTGGGACTTGATCACGCAAAAAGATCAGGCAGTCGCGACCGGTTTGTATTTGTATACCGTCAAGAACAAAGACACAGGTGATATTCAACGGGGAAAATTTCTGGTGATTAAGTAGGTGGGTTGTACTCTTTCATTCAATAAGGAGGTCTCCATGAACAGATGGTTGATACAAATCTTGATCTGCGTGATCGCTTTGACGATGGTGTTCTCCATCGGCTTCGCGCAGAAGGTCGTGACGATCCCGCAGCTGCAGCAAGTGTCGCTGGATTCGTTGAAGAAGCTTGATAGTTTGCAGGGGCTAGCCGCGGGCGCAAGTATCGACAAGTCACCGTACTGGCACGGAGCGAATGCAAACGCTGATACTGTCAGCATTACTGGAGTTGTGGTCGTGAGGCCCGGCATATTGACCTACACGCTGGGGCGTTACAACATTTATGTTCAAGACACGACAACGGGGGCAGTGTGGGCTGGTCTCAATGTGCTCACAAACGACACGAGTGCCGGGGCGCAAGCGGGGGGCATTACAGCGCTCGACACCGGAATGGTCGTTACGATCACAGGAAGGGTCCTCGAGTATGGAGGGAACAACAGCCTTACGGAAATGTATCATTGGAGCGTGTCCGCCCCGATTTACACGTCCCCTCCGCTCATCAGTATTGGGAACATTATTGCGCGGCCAGCCGCCAGAGAAATTCCACTTTCTGCTTTGGCCGCGGGAAATCTGCCCCATCCGTCGACTGGCGAGCAGTACGAGAGTATGTATGTTGTCGTTCGCAACATCACCGTGACTTCCGTCGACTACACCTCGGGGACGTTCTCGTTTCAGGATTCTCTGGGCAATATTGGATACATATATGACGGGTCCGGTTGGTATACACTTCGCTGCCATAAGATCACCGGTTCGAGGTATACCCCGCCGCCAGTCGGAACGAAATTGAGCTACATTCGAGGTGTGGTCGTGCCTCTCTCACGAAGTGGAACATGCGGTGACTATCGCATCATGCCCATGTACCCGGGACCGAGAGAACAGACGAACTCCAAATATGCCGGTGACATCGGCATTGCACAATTCTCTCCGCAAATCACGAACATTGTTCGAACGCCCAGTCCTCCCAAGCGCACGGATGCCGTGAAAGTGACATGGGTCGCGAAGAATCTGAACACCGGTGGAAAAATCGACAGCAGTTTCTTCAATTGGAAGCTGGGATCCAGTACCACGACGAATTGGACGAGATCCAAAGCGACCGCGACCTCTGGAGATTCTCTCTACAGTGCAACAATACCGGCGGCAAACGCTGACACGCTGGTAAGCTACTTCGTTGAGGCGTACGGCGGTGGCGTTTATGGTGCCGCTCCTGATCCGTCGAAACCCGCGTTCTACCAAATCCGCCAAAGCGGTTTGATAGTCAAAGATGTTCAGTATACACCGTATGCGGGCGGCCTGTCGGGTATGCTCGGCGATACCGTCACAGTCAGTGGTGTCATCACAGCTGATTCGACAGACATCAAACAGAGTCCGTACCAGCAGAGTGGGCGTCCGACATTGTGGATGGCGTCAGCCGCAGGCGCGTGGAATGGGATTGCGATGTACGGGGCCAACGCCGGAGTGGGACTCGATACGCTGGTCAGGGGAGATAGCGTTCAGGTGACGGGAGTAGTGACGGAACTTGGTGTGGCCAGCAATGACAGCCGGACATCACTTTTGGTGCGATCGGTCACATTGGTGAAACGGGGAGTGCGCATGCCGGCAGCCACGACCATCGCTATGAGTGGTTCCGGTTCAGTAAGTTACCAAGATGCAAACAGGCCGATTAAAGGAGCCTCGCCGTTCGAACAGTGGGAGAGTGTCCTCATTACGACGCCGACGGTCTATGTCAATATGGCGAACGCGGACGTTGCTGCGAGTTACAACTTTGGAGAGTTGTTCATCAGCACGACCAAGGGAGCGACGACTTTAGCGTATGGCATTCGCGTCAATGACGATGGCACCAACAACTACTATGCCGACACGGCCGCCTACTACCAAACATCGTGGCGATCCGGTCATCCGATCAGTCCACCCAAGACGAAGCTGATTCCGGTTGCGGCTGCCATTGCTTCTCTTACGGGTATCATGACGTACTCCAATGGCGAGTACAAACTCGAGCCGCGCAAGAACGATGACTTCGGACTTATCACAGGCGTCACCTACCAGGTGGAAGGCGTCGTGCCGAAGATGTTTGAGCTCAGCCAGAACTATCCAAACCCGTTCAATCCGTCGACGACGATTCGGTACTCGTTGCCGGTTGGCGGGAAAGTAACTCTGAGAGTGTTCAACCTCCTGGGTCAGGTTGTCGAGACGCTTGTCGATCAGCAGCAGAATACGGGATCGTATGTCGTGGTCTTCAATGCTTCTCGTCTCTCCAGCGGCGCGTACTTCTATAAGCTGGAGACAGATCAGTACTCGCTTTCGAAGAAGATGTTGCTCTTGAAATAAGCGATTGTGCCGGAGGGGGAGCAAGCCCTCCCCCTCCGCACATTTTGATTGTGCTCTTTCAGGAATTACGGTGTCTTGAGATTTGTGACGCTGTTACTTGATTCTATCATCGATCGGGTCTCTCTTGCGTAAAGTGTTGCCTTATATAGTGGTTGTGATAGTTCTTCTGTCGGGCTGTTCGAAACGGTTTCCGAATGAACCCGTTCCCAACCAGCCTCCGAAGACCTACATTGCGCTGGATCCTGATGGCGCATTGCGCAGGACGGTCAGTTTGCAGCATATCCATTGGTGGGGGGTCGATCCTGACGGATTTGTTGTCGGGTATTACTTCTCGCTCGATAACCAGCACTGGACGTACACGACTCAAACGGACAGCGTTTTCACGTTTCGTTTGAACAGACTTGATACAACGTATTCCTTCTATGTCGCTGCTGTCGACGACCAGGGGGTTCGCGATCCTCACCCCGCATCGTTACAGTTTCCTGTGCAGAACACTCCTCCGAGTGTCGCATATCTCTTGACGTCCACAGTGCCCGAAACAACTTACACCGTTGCTACATTCCAGTGGACCGGAACGGATATTGACGGCAGCGAGACCATCATGAACTATTTCTACGCTCTCGATGACACGTCAGCTCCTTCCCGCTGGAAGACTCTTCCGGGGTCGGCAAATCTCGTCACGCTTTTCAAAAATGACGGATTGGTGGAAGGGAATCATGCATTCTATCTGAAGGCGCAGGACGTTGCAGGGGCGTACAGCAAGACCATTCGGATGCCAGACACCAACAAAGTATGGTATGTCCGCGAGCCGAAAGGCGATTTTCTTATCGTCAGGGACTACCTGCCGAGTGATTTTGCGGTAACGTTCTACAAGGCGATGTTTGACACGTTGATGGGTGGCAGACTGGGGAGCAAGGATGTGCTCGATATCAAGAAGGGCGCATCGGCAATCAGCCGAGGGAAATTTGTCCCTCCGCTCGTCAATCCCACATTTACTGAGACGCTGAAGCTTTTCAAATACGTTTTCTGGTACGCGGACAATTCTCCGAGCCTCGATATCCTCCAGGCGAGCCTTCCAGGGTTCAAGAAGGCAGGGGGCAAGGTGTTTCTTGCGTCAGGCTTTCCGCAGTACATAGCGGCTCAGGGGGGGCTCGGCGACTACTTTCCGATCGACAACATCGAGTCAAGTTATTTCACTTCGATCCTGTTAGGCAAGGACTCGATCGTCTCAGTCGATCCATCATATCCCACGCTGGCTCGCGACACTCTCGGATTTATTTATACGTTTCCTCGCGGGATCTTGCCGAAAGTCAACGCCCGCGTGCTCTATCAAATGCAGACTTCGGGCCGCTGGGCGGGTCAACCGATCATGGGAGTCAAAGACGCGGATCAACCAAGCTTTGTCCTGCTCGCCGCCATCCTGCACCGCTTCGGCACCCCGCCGAATCGAGTCGCTACCTTGCTGCGCAGAGTCTTCAAAGACGAATTTGGAGTGCGATGACGAAGAAGGCCACCATAGTGCTTCTTGTGCTGCCGCTTCTGTTTCTTCTCGGCACCGTGCGTCTCGATGCTCAGGTGAAGAGCCTGATCAAAGGGCGGGTGCGAGACGCAAAAACAGGTGAGGGATTGCCTTCCGTCAACGTCACCATCAAGGGCACATACTACGGAGCGGCCACCGATCCGGATGGGAACTACAAAATCCAGAACGTTGGTCTAGGGAGTTATACCCTTGAATTCAGTCTGATTGGGTACACCATGGTGCAGCGCACAGCAGTGCGTGTAGAATCGGGGAAAGAGACAACAATCGATCAGGATCTGACGGAGACAACGTTAACCATTGGTCAGGAAGTAGTGATCGTCGGAACGCGGCCTCTCTTCAATCTGGAAGAAACGGCGAGCCGCAGAGCCGTGACCTCTGATGATATTCAGTCTGCGGCTGTGGCCGACGTACGAGAAGTTGTTACGCAGCAGGTGGGTGTCACTCAGACCGACAACGAAGTGCACATCCGCGGCGGTCGCGCGAATGAAAATGCATATCTGCTCGATGGCATTTCCATACAGGACCCGCTCTCCGGAACCGGATTCGGACTTCAGATCAGCGCAGATGCTGTGCAGGAAATTGAGGTCATCACCGGCGGCTATAATGCCGAGTACGGACAGGCGACCTCCGGTGTCGTCAATGTGACGTTGAAAGATGGGTCTCAAAAATACCAGGGATCTCTCTCGATCAAGAAGGATCAGCTGGGGCTGGGCGATCGGATTTCCCGCAGCTTCGATACTGACGTCTATGAAGCCACGATCAGTGGACCGGAGCCAATTACGGGAAGCCTGCTGCCGCTTGTCGGCATCCAAGTACCGGGGACGATCACATTCTTCAGCAACCTCTACGTCGGGCTTACGGACGGATTCATGGGGAAAAAGGCATCGCAACTCGTCTCGTCGACTTTCTATGGCTCGCGCTTCGCCCCACGGGAAGAGAACAACTGGTTCTTGCTTGCAAAGCTCACCTGGCGTCCATCAGCTCTGGTTCGGATTTCCTATTCCTATAATCGCTCCGTGGCAATCAATCAGAACTCCCAGTCACTGCAGACAAACCTGGAATACGTCGAACCCAGTCCGGGATATCAGTACGAATTCCAGAATATCCTCGACGGAGCCAATACCTACACTCATAACAATCAACTGCACGTTCTTTCGCTGACGCACACGCTGTCGAATTCATCGTTCTATGAGTTAAAGTTCTCGCACTTCTATACCAACCTGCGCGCGGACGCGAATGGGTTGGACTACACGCAGTATCATGAACCGAAAGACATCGTCACCTTCCCGATCGTCTACTACAACACGGGACATGACACAGTCGGCGTGATCCCTGGAGACGGCTTCTACGATTACGGCAACGGATTCACATGGCATGATCACTACGTCATCGAGAACACCCTGAAGCTGGATGTCACGAATCACTTCTCGGAGAAGAACAAATTCAAGGCCGGCTTCGAACTCACGTTGCAGGAGATGCAGAATGTCGACATCTATGAACCGTGGATCGGAGCGCTCGGTTTGAACAACGACATCTACAAAGTCTTTCCTGCCTTCGGGGCGATGTACATTCAGGACA
>JBGPAN010000219.1:0-6840 GCA_041480785.1 Bacteroidota bacterium
CCGTACGAGAAATGGACAATCCCGCGTTCCGTAATCGGGAATGCCGCTCCGAACCGAGGGCTGATCTTGAATTTCGAACTGGCTTTCTTGTACCAGTACGCTTTCCGCTGGTCAAGGGTCTTGCTGATGTTCCAGGGCTTGATGGGATTGTAGATGCTCGGGTCGTCCACGGTGTAGTTCGGCGCGTACGAGAGACCGTTTGTGTTCTGATCGTCGTTCAGCACCACGCCGTCCGGCTCAAAGTAGTCAAATCGAATACCGATGTTGATAATCAGGTCCTTGAATTCCATCTTGTCCTGGAGATACCCCGAGAGTTCAATCGGCTTGTGCTCATAGAGATCGTGGTAGTTCGACGAGAGCGGTGGAATTTGCGTCTGGATAAATGGATTACCATTGCTTAGGTTGATGGCCTGTTGCGCGTCGATCGGCTGAAGCGTCATTGATTCGTAGAACACTTTGTGATGCCGATACTCAAGCCCGGCCTTTATCAGATTGGATTGATTGAATTGACTTGAGAGATCGATTTTCACCAGACCGGTTGTTGTTGACCGATGAAATCGTCCAAGGTCCGTTCCCCCTGTGAGGGCACTGAATTGATCCACAGGAATGGCTACTTTGGGATGAACATACCGGGGATCATTCGGATCTTCGTAGAGATAATATTTCAGGTCTTTGTCAAACAGCGATGCCCCGATCGTATAAAATGTCGTACTGTTCAGCGAGTGGGTAATTTGGGCGATCTGAGTCGTGCTGATTGTGTAGTTGTTTCCGATGCCATCGGGGTTGTAGATGTAGGCCCGATTGTAAGCCTTAGCGTCATTGTTGTCATAGATAATATTGTATGTTGCTTTCAGCAGCGAACTGATGTGCCAGGTGAGTTTCCCTTGAGCGTACTTCCTCTCGCTCCAGTTCATTGGAACGATGCTCCCATCCCCCACCCCGGTCGCGTCGCGGGAGAGATGGAACGCGCCCGTACTGTCTGTGTAGGCGATATTTTGCGGGTTGAATCTTCGAATACCGTTGAGCCAGCCGCCGAAATGAATGAACCGCCCGTTCACAAAGAAGGTCAGATTGTCACCAAGAATGGGACCGCTGAGATTCCCTTCGAAGTTGCGGATGGAAAACGGATTGACCTTGTCGATGCCGATGAATAGATCCTTATCCGTACTAGCATAGTCACCCCCGTAGAACCCCACCGAACCTGAGAATCTCTTCCCCCCCTCCCGGGTAGCGATATTGACAATACCGGACATCGCCTGGCCATATTCCGCGTTGAACGCTCCGGAAACCAGCTGTACTTCCTCCACCAAGTTCTTGTTTACTTCAACCACCTGACTGCCGTCATATACGTCGGTAACCGGAACGCCGTCAATCCAGTAGGCCACTTCACCGCTCCGGCCTCCACGGAGGCTTCCAGCCACAAATCCAGCCTGCAAGTTCAGCACCTGCGAGAATTCGCTGACCGGAAGTGCGTTCAATTCGTCTCTCCCGATGACAGCCGTTTTCGCCGTCTGGTCTTTGCGCACCAAGGGACGTTCAGCGATGATAATAACCTCCTGACCCAATTCAAGAACAGTCTCGGAGAGCTGAACATCGATGGTCGTCGTGAGGTCGATGTTAACCCTCACCTCACGAATCTTCGTTGGCGAATAGCCGACGAGCGTGACGGAGAGCGTATAGGTGCCCGGCGGAACGTTGAGAATAGTATAGCGTCCCTCCAAATCGGTTGCCGCGCCCATCATTGTACCTTCCAGGACCACGTTACATCCGATGAGCGGTTCCCCTGTCTTCTTGTCCTTGATCGTTCCGGCAAGCTTGCCATTCGATCGGGCGAATCCATCCTCGACACCTATCAGGACCAAGGCGATCACCAGGAGGGCGGTAAATCTGGACAATCGTTCCATTGATATGCTTAGACCTCTTGTTGGTTATCCTCTGATATGATCAAAGAAGAATCTGTCGCGCAAGAACTCTACGCGGCGGTCTCGGTTGCCACGCATTTATGAGAAACGCGAGCCCCGGTTGAGTTGCGAATGACGAGTTTAGGTACGAACAACTTGTGGGTCGGTTCCTGCTTTGGATCTTCGAGCCGCGCCAGAAGGATCTCCGCGGCCAACGTCCCCATTTCGTACATCGGCTGGCGCATCGTCGTCAATCCGAGATGACCTGCGAGTTGAATATCGTCGAATCCAACGATGGAGATATCCTCGGGACATCTCAAACCTGCAGCGCTGATGGCACTCAGAGCTCCTGCCGCCTGGATGTCGCTGGATACGAAGACCGCCGTAGGCATTTTACGCTTCAGAGCGAGAAACTGGTTCATCACTTCATACCCTGACTCTCTCGTGAATCCATCAAGTTTCGGAGAGGAGCTGTTTTTCACGAGCGATGGATCAACCCGGAGACCGGCCTCCTCCATCGCCTTTCGGAAACCACTAAGACGCTCCCGCGCAGGAATGCTTTCACGATTCGCTCCAAGCATCCCAATTCGCTTGTGACCCAGAGAGACAAGATGGTGTGTTGCTACGTATGCGCCTTGCTGATTGTCCACTGTCAGGGAATCATACTGTTCGTGAAACGCATCGACGAGAACAACCGGAGTGCGATAGTGGCGAAACTGACCAATGAAGGCGTCCGGCATCCTCATCGAAAAAAAGAGGAGGGCATCGACGCAGCTTCGCATTACGTGGTGCCGAAGTGAGTCTTCGACCTGATCCGGGTGATTCACACCGAAAAGGATCACGTCGCAATCAAGTTCGCTCAGTTTTGACTGAACCCCCTGCAAGATCTCCATGAAGAAAAAGGTGGTGAAGAATGGAATGATCGCCATGATGGAGTTCGTCCGCTTACGGGCGAGACCACGCGCGTACGGATGGGGTCTGTAGCTAAGGCGATTGGCAACGCGCAGAACTCTTTGACGCGTTTCTTTGGAAACGCTTGGGTGGTCATTGAAAACGCGTGAGACTGTCCCGATGCCTACCTTCGCCTCGCGAGCGATATCATAAATCGTTGGGGGCAAGGATCAAGTTCGTTGGAAGGGCTTCCACAATTTTAGAGATTAATGGCAGAGAGTCAAGCGAAAAAGCTTGAGCACGCTCGGCTTGCGAGACATCACTGGGTGCACTCTATTCCACTCCGACGTCAATCAAAGATTCTTGTCCCTCCCCCACACTTGGGGCGGAGAGAGAATCCCTCTGACAGAACGACGAAACCATTCCGGACACGCCGAGACGATTGAATGGTTGATCCTTTTTCACGTGAAGTTCATGAGGTCAAGCCTGTTGATTCTGCACAAGGCAGCGCGAAAGCGTTCTTTCACCCGAGTTGCGGGCGAGAGCCTGCCGAGAATCTGTGCCTGACAGCAAGACAGTTGTTGAATGTTCTGCACATTCGTGATCGCTACGGGACGCAATTTTGGCCAGACGAAGATCTGCGCGATTTGTATCAAAACAGACTGCGGAAGGCAAGAAGATGAGTTTCAGAGTCGAGAGAATACGTAAGGTTTCCGGCGTCGATGGAAGGCCGTGGCAACTTGCAGAATTCGTTCGAATTGTCAGACCGAAAGGGAACAAAAAAGCGCCGATCTGTCAATGCAAATCGGCGCTCAAGAAACCCAGAAAATACGGGGGTTATTTCTTCAAGCCCAACACAGCTTCTTTCGCTGCTTTGGCAACTCTAAACTTTACGACTGTTTTTGCTGGGATCTGGATCTGCTCGCCAGTTGCAGGATTTCGGCCAATTCTGGCTTTGCGCGCAACCAGCACGAGCTTTCCAATGCCTGGCAAAGTAAAGGAATTCTGGGCTTCGCGGTATGCCAGATGCGCCATTTCCTCGAGAATTGCCACGGCTGTTTTTTTCTTGAGCTCAAATTTGCTGGCAAGATGCGCTGCAACTTGGCTCTTTGACATCGGCTTTCCCATATGAAAATCCTCTCTTATGGATTTGTGGAGAGTATTGTGATTAGTTAAAGCACACTTGAAGCAAAAACCTGTAGTTCCTTACGCCATCGTCGACCTTCAAATTCCTTAGCAAATATAAGGGTTTCAAAACCAATGTCAATAGGAAAATGAAAAAAGTTCAATGTTTACGGGCATCATTTTCCCCTGCGTCCCGTAACTCTCATTTCGTCTGCAAGTCGTTTATTGTTATGAACTTACAATTGCGTAAAAAGCCCAACAAAATCAGTGTCAATGGGCTTTGCTTTCTGTTTTCTCATTCACAGAGGCGTTCGTCAGTCCTTTGATCAAAAACTGTTCAACTCGATTTGCTTGTCGACCTTTGCCTCTTGTATTCATCTCCGTCGAAGTTCTTCGCGAGGCAGTTCTTTCATTTTCCATTTCACTTTCTCATACATGGACTCTCGCGCGTGAGACATGACCGAGGCTTTCAAGAAAACCCGTGCATCAATTCCCGACACTCTTGGAGCAGCGATTACCAACTCGTCATCCACCTCTACTTCCTCACCTGGCTCGAATGCACAGATGTGAAAACAAATCTTCATCATCGGAACAATTCGAGCACGAGATCTCATTTCTATAATCATTCAGAAAACTTTTTCGCTTGTGTTTGTAGTTTTTGTTCGGTAGGTTTGCAGCGTTCAAATAACACGTCGCATGTTCAGTTTTTTGAGCTAGCATACCTTTTGTACTTTGATTCCACTCCTGCTTTTGAACATCTCAAACTCAACGTATCATGAAGATCCGCCTGCACGAGGTATCATGTACATGCCTATCTTTTCAATTCATCACCCACTAAGGAGGCTAGTATGAAGCCAACCATTACCAAATGGTTTGCAGTTGCTTTGCTTGCTTTGCTCTGCGTCGGGACCTCCTCCCTGTTTGCTCAAGGCACCACAACTTCCGCAATCAACGGGAAGATTATGAGCACAGACGGAGAGGCAATCCCCGGCGCCAATATCATCGCAGTCCACAATCCGAGCGGCACAACGTATGGGACCGCTTCCCGAACAGACGGCGGGTTCAACCTGCTTGGCCTTCGTCCGGGCGGGCCTTATACCGTTACCGTCTCGTTTGTCGGCTTCAGACAAGACAAGCGTGACGACATCACGTTGCGGCTGGGTCAGAACCTTGAGATGAACATCACCTTGGTCGAGCAGGCTGTTGAGGTCAGTGGTGTGACAGTCGTAAGCGAGCGCAATTCAGTGATGAGCTCCGCTCGCACCGGTGCTGGGATGAGCGTCAGCCGGGAGCAGCTCGAAGCAATCCCGACAATCTCGCGCAACTTCTCCGACGCGCTCAAGATGTCTCCACTGTTCGCTGGCTACAATGCGGGAGGTCGGAACAGCAAGTTCAACGATATCAAAATTGACGGCGCGGTGTTCAACGACCTTTTTGGCCTTTCCGGCACCGGTCAACCGGGCGGCGGAGTAGGTACATCCATCAGCCTGGATGCACTTCAGGAATTTCAGGTCGTTATCGCACCCTTTGACGTCCGTCACGGCGGTTTTACGGGCGGCGGCATCAACGCCATCACACGGAGTGGAACCAACAAGTTCACAGGATCCGCTTACTACTACGGACAAAACCAGGATTTCAGAGGCACCAGCCCCGACACCCTTAAATTGAAACTGGCCAACTATACTGACTACACGTTAGGATTCCGTGTCGGCGGGCCGGTGATCGAGAACAAGCTTTTCTTCTTCGTGAACGGCGAAATGCGGAAAAGGACGGATCCAATCGCGCGGATTTTTGGGGCAGCATCGAACGCTACGAATCAGTACGCCCTGAAGGTAGATAGCCTGAACAGGTTTATCAACATCTTGAAGGGCAATTACGGATACGATCCGGGCTCTTACACAGATATCACAAAAGAAAATCCCCTCGGCAAGATATTTGCCCGCTTAGATTACAACCTGAGCCAGGAGCATCGCCTCTCATTGCGCCATAACTACGGCAGTGGTTCCAGTGACAGTGATCCGAGCAGTGGTGCGATTTTCCCCACGAATGAGCTATACAAGACCAATAACACAAGCAACTCCACTGTGCTTCAACTGACCAGCGCATTCGGCAATACAATGGCGAACGAGCTGATCTTCGGGTACACCACCATTCGTGACAAGCGATCTATTTACGGCGCGTTGTTCCCTGAAATCTGGATCAAGAACGCGGGACTCGGTGGCGGTATCGATCTTCGGGCCGGTGCTGAGACCTACTCCAATGCGAACGCGCTCGATCAGGACATCATAGAGTTCACGGATAATTTCACGTACTTCATGGGCGATCACACATTCACCGTCGGAACCCAGAACTACTCGTTCAAGTTCTCGAACCTGTACATCCGCAATATTTACGGAAACTATGAGTTCACAAGCCTCGACAATTTCAACGCCGGCAAACCATCCCGCTTTCAGTTGAGTTACTCGCTGCTGCCAGGTGTCGCGCAGCCACGCGCATCCTTCACCGGCCTTCAGCTGGGATTCTATGCCCAGGATGAGTGGAGAATCTTGCCGAATTTGAAAGTCAACATCGGCTTGCGACTCGATATCCCGACATTCCCCGACAAGCCTCTCTTCAACCCATCCATCGATACGTTGTTTGGTGCACAGGGATTGGCGACCAACAAGGTCCCAAGCGGCTTTCTCCTGTTCTCGCCGCGCGTCGGTTTCAACTTTGACCCGACAGGTGATAGAACTTGGCAGATTCGCGGCGGCGTAGGCATTTTCACGGGCCGCATCAGTTATGTCTGGCTGTCCAATCAGTATGGCAACACGGGTACGGATCTCGCACGGTTCGATGTCACTGCGATTCCGTCGGGCTTCACCTTTCAACCGGATCCTTACCAGCAGTCCGGCAGCAGGTTGTCTCTCCTTACACCAATTAC
>JBGPAN010000220.1:0-6823 GCA_041480785.1 Bacteroidota bacterium
ACTTCCACGTCATCCTCGAAGACAGCAATCCCCAGTTGGGGTATCTTCTCATATGTTCCATCACTCTTTGGAGCGAACCCAAAGCCATCGCTTCCAAGCACGACACCTGAATGAAGAATGACCCGATTGCCGACCTGGCAACCGTGGTAGACCGACACGTTCGGATAAATTACGCTGTCCTCACCGACACTTGATCCGTTACCCAGAACGCATCCGTGACCGATTTTCGTGTTTGTGCCAACAACGACGTTTTCACCAAGGACGACATGAGCCCCGAGAGAAACGCCCGATCCGAGCTTCGCTGAAGAAGGAACGAGTGCTGTTGCGTGAATTCCTTTCGGAAACGGATCAGGCATTGGCGTGATACGTTTCAAAATCTGGAGAAACGCTACGTATGGATCCGGGACTTTGATGAACACGAGAGGGCTCGCCGGCGTCCGGGCAGTGTCAAACCCGGTTGAAACAAGAATTGCAGACGCCTTCGTAGCGGCGATGTACTTCTCGTACTTGGGATTGGCGAAAAAGGTGAGATCTCCTGAACCTGCTTCTTCAATCTTCGCGACCCTAAGAATCTCGATGGTCGGATCGCCAACAATCTCACCTTGGAATAGAGTCGCGATTTCCTGAGCGGTCATGAGGAGGACCAGATTTATTTCACTATGCCGGCGGCAACATTCAGCTTCGCCAGAACCTTTGGCGTGAGGTCGAACTTTGTATTCGCATACATCAACAGGATTTCGCCGCTCTTGTCAAACACGTAGTCATACGATTCTTCGACCGCGATTTCCTGGATCGCCTTGAAGACGCGGTCTTGCACAGGTTTCATCAACTCGTTTTGTTTGGCAAAAAGATCGCCGTTCTGTCCGAATTTCTTGTTGCGAAAATCTGCAATCTTCGTGTCGAGATCACGCATTTCCTTCTCAGCGTCCGCCCTACGCTGTTCGGTCATGATGAGCTTTCGCTTCTCGTAATCGTCGTACTTTTTCTGCCAGTCTTGTTGCATCTTGTTCAGTTCGGCCTGCCAGTCAACGACAAGCTGGTCTAGCTGCTTCTGGGCATCCTGTGCATCAGGTAACTGTTTCATGATGGCATCGGTGCTCACAAAGCCGATCTTCGCCTGCCCCAGCGCCAATGATGAGCCGAGAAGCATCACACAAATCGAAAGCCACCAGACTTTCTTCATAGGTACACCCCACCTTTCTACACGTTCAAGGATATCCTCTACTTTCCAACAACGCTGCTGAGCACCCGAGAGTTACTTTCCTTTCGGAACTGTTCCTCTCTTCAGGCGATCAATCACTTTGTACGTCAGGTCGACCTTCGCATCAGCGAAAAGAACATTCGCGCGATCGAACACAAATGTGAAGCCATCCTCCTTCGCAACAGCTTCAATGGCCCGGAGAACCTTCTCCCGAATGGGTGCAAGACGCTTCTCACGCTCCTGCGCCGCCTCCCCTTTTTGAGGATCAAGTTTCTGAGTATAGAATTCGCGCCACTTGACATTCAGATCGTTGAGACGCTTCTCCTCTGCATCCTTCTTGGTAGCTGCCATCACGGACGACTGCTTCTGATACTCCTCAACTTGTTTCTGGAAATCGCTCTGCATCCCTGCGACTGAATCCTGCCACGCCTTGACCATCGCTCCCAATTCGAGAGATGCCTTCTGCGCCTCGGGCAATTCTCCAAGAATCTTCTCGGAGTCGACAAACGCCGCTTTCGTTGTTTGAGCGACAACAACGCTTGCGGACAAAACAAACAAAGCTGCAAGAGCGATCATAATAAAAGTGTTCTTCACGGTATCCTCGAGATGATGTGAACGGTTAGAGTGATTGCAGAAATCAAAACCTAGAATCCTTTGCCAAACTGGAAATGGAATTTCCATCCGGGAGCCCCAAGAGTCGGAGATGTTGCGTCAAAGCCATATCCATAGTCAAACCCAACCAAACCGATCGGATTGATCATCAGTCTCACACCGACACCTGCCGATCGACGAAGGTCCATCGGATCCGTGTTCTTGGGCTCAGCCCAGACGTTTCCCGCCTCGGCAAAGAACAGCGTATAGATCGGGATAGGGTTGATCGCAAGGGCAAATCGCAGCTCAGCCGAGTACTTGATCATGGCATGGCCACCGCTCGCAGGGCCAACTCCCCGATCATCATACCCTCGCAGCGGTGTCGTATTGAAGTAGCCAAGACCAGTGCCACCCATGAAAAAAACATCCGTTGGCTGGATCCTTGCATTGGACCCGATCCCGAAAATAAACCCAAACATACTCGACAGCGCCAATGAAATGCGAGAGCTCCCCATGACCGGGACATACCAGTCTGCGTTGAAGATGTGCTTGTGGAAATTCACGTTCCCAGGAAGGAATGGACCGCCGGAAAGCTCTGTGAGGAGAGAGAAATTCGATCCGCGGGTTGGGAAGATCGGGCTATCAGAGCTGTTACGGGAAACAACCTGCGAAATTCCAACTTGCGTTGTCAATCCTTCGAGATAGTACGATCCGCCAGAGATAACGTCGTTGCGCTGGAATCGGACAGTCCAGTCGCCACGGAACAAATAATCGGGCCATTTGAACCTGCGACCAACCCGAACGGAAGCACCGGTGAGACGCATATCGTAGTAGAACATCTGCCGTTGATCAAAGAGATTGACCCCGAACAGAGTGGGTGTGTCAAACATCCATGGTTCGGTAAATCCAATTGAAAACGTCCGGTACCGATTCCCTTCACCAAACTGCCAATCGAAGCTCAGCTGCTGCCCCTGCCCCCCTCTCAGCGGCTCATTGA
The DNA here is from genome assembly GCA_041480785.1 of Bacteroidota bacterium. Classification (GTDB taxonomy): domain Bacteria; phylum Bacteroidota; class Ignavibacteria; order UBA10030; family UBA10030; genus UBA9647. Next base: position 2,790 of record JBGPAN010000220.1, read on the forward strand.
TGGAGAAGTTGTTGAAAGTGAGCCCGAGTGCTCCGTTGAATCCAAAGTACCCGCTGTATCCGACCGACATGTTGAACGTGTCGCTCGATTTTTCTTCGACAGCATATTCGAGGTCCACCGTCCCTTTCTCAACGTCGAGATTTCTGGTGTCCGGCTTGATCTTTTCGGGGTTGAAATAGTTTAGTTGCGAAAGCTGCCGGGCACTCCTCATCACGGCACCCCGGCTGAAGTAGTCTCCCGGGCGAGTGAACAACTCGCGGCGAATAACCTTTTCGAACGTCTTCGTGTTCCCTGAAATGGACACCTGACCGATCCGGAACTGATTATGCTCCCGGATGTGGATCGTGATATCCAGGCTGTCGCCGGGCACTCGATTCTCTTCCGGCTCCGCCTGAAACATCAGATAACCGTTGTCGGAATACAGCGATTGGACGTCAGTCTCCTCCTCCGTGCGATACAAGTTCTTTTCAAACTTCTCCTTGTCGTACACCTCTCCCTTTTGGAAGCCGAGGCGCGCACTCAGGAGTTCGGACTTGTAGACGGTGTTCCCTTCCCAGATAATGTTACGAACACGATACTGTGGGCCTTCATAGACATACAGATCGATCCCCAGAAGCTTTTTCTCCGAGTCGTAGGAGATGGAATCTGTGAGGATTTCAGCGTCCCGGTATCCGGACTTCTGATAGAAATTCAGGATGAGCTTCTTGTCCTCTTCGTACTTTTTCTTGTCAAACTTGTTTGTCGTCCAGAATTTCCACCATGCACGTTCCGAGGTCTCCTTCATCGCTCCCTTCAAATCGCCGTCGTCGAACATCTTGTTTCCGTGAAAACGAATCCGATCAACCTTGACCTTGGGTCCCTCGTTGATTGTGACTCTCAACAATCTCCGGTTTCCAGACGAGTCGTTTGCCCGAATAAGTTCCGGCTTGATCACCGCGTTGAGATACCCATCCTCGTCGTATTTCAGACGCAAGAAGTGTATGATGCTCGAGAGATCCTGCTTCGTGACGATCTGCCCTTTCACGAGGTTGATCTTCTTGAGCACCTCATCTTCATTCAGTTCATCATTGCCAAGGATCTCTATCTTCTCAAGTCGGGGATTTTCCGTCACACGGATGAGAAGGTAAATTCCCTCTGGCGTACGATTCTCGATGAGAATCTGAATGTCATTGAACAAACGCAATCCATACAGGCGCTCAATCGCTGACCGCGTTTGTTCACCGGGAATTGATATCTCATCCCCGACTTTGAGGCCGGTATTGGCGATAATGGCGGATGGATCTGAAGCGCGCTGACCCTCGACAGAAATACCAAGGATCTTGTACACCTCAGGCTTCGACTGCTGTCCATACAGAAGGGCAAGCGGTGCCAGAAGGGCTATCAATAACGGGAGAAGCCTAGGGCTTTGATGCACTTTTCACAAACCTTTCCATCCCTCGGAGTGGCTCTCCCGTGGGTTCATTGCTGTGTAGTTGCTCACTCACCATCCCGAATCTGCGTTCTCTCCGTTGAAAATCCGCAATGGACTCATAGAGTTGATTTCTGCGGAATGAGGGCCAATACTCCTGAGAAATGAAGAGCTCGCTGTAGGCGATCTGCCAAATCAGGAAGTTGCTGATTCGAAGCTCACCGCTCGTCCGAACGAGAAGGTCCGGATCGGGAAAGTCTCTCGTCGACAGATAACTTGCGATAAGTTCCTGCGTAATCTGCTCTTTCTTGAGAATCCCGGAGCGTATGTCATCGTACATCCGGCTGATGGCATTTGTGATATCCCATCGGCCGCTGTAGCTGAGGGCCAGAATGAGCGTCAGGCCTTTGTTGTTCTTCATCTTCTCGATGCCGTCGAGAAGTTCATCTTGAACATCCTGCGGCAGTGTCGAAATATCGCCAATGGCTTTGAGTTGCACCTCATTTTGATGGAGACGGTCTTTCTCATCGCGCAGGGCTTTGAGAAGCAGGCGCATCAGCAACGATACTTCTTCCCTGGGCCTTTTCCAGTTTTCCGTGGAGAACGCATACAGCGTCAGATACTTGACACCAACCTGGCCGCAGGCTTCGACGATATCCCGAACAGAATTGACGCCTTCGCGATGCCCTGCAATCCTTGGCAAACCACGCTTCTGAGCCCACCGCCCATTGCCATCCATGATGATCGCAATGTGCCTTGGGATATCACCGGATTTGACTAGCTGGTCCTGAAGGAGTCTGTCAGGACCCGTTGCTTTTTCCAACGCCAACCTTGGGCCTCTATCCTTTGCCGAATTCGATATCTTCACGTGACAAAAAATTTAAGCTTTTTCGCCTATAAAGTCAAAGAAAAGTTTGTAAGAGCCTCAAAAGGATTGCAGATTTGACTTAAAGCGTTGTGGAAATCTGCGGCGGAAATTACGTTCCTTGACTGCACTTCGATTATTGGTTATATTCCACCCGGAAACTCATTCGCCTGTCTGCATGTTGTTAGACGTATGAGATGTACTACTGTTCATTTTCAATAGGTGAGAGGTTCGATGGAAGGCAATTTTTCGAATAGAGTGCAAGATGTCATCAGGCTGAGCCGTGAAGAGGCATTGCGGTTGGGGCACGACTACATCGGTACGGAGCACCTTCTCCTTGGCATCATCCGGGAGGGGGAGGGAATTGCCGTCAAAATCCTGCGCAATCTGGGGGTCGACCTGTACAAGCTCAAGAAAGCAATTGAGGACACGGTTCGAACCTCTGGCGGCACTCTGACAATAGGAAATATCCCCCTGACCAAACAGGCTGAAAAAGTTCTTAAAATCACATATTTGGAGGCGAAGCTCTACAAGTCCGATGTCATTGGGACCGAGCATTTGCTTCTCTCGCTTCTCCGCGACGACGACAACATTGCAGCACAGATCCTTCACCAGTTCAACGTGCATTACGACGTCGTGCGAAATGAGCTCGACAACATCATCTCAGGAAAGCCGTCAAGCCCCCCGTCGCAGCATCCGACCGAGAAGAAACAGGATAAATCGAAAACACCGGTGCTGGATAACTTCGGCCGCGATCTGACAAAGTTGGCGATCGAGGACAAGCTTGACCCCATTGTAGGTCGAGAAAAAGAAATTGAACGGGTTGCTCAGGTCTTGAGCAGACGGAAAAAGAACAATCCAGTCCTTATTGGTGAACCTGGCGTTGGAAAATCGGCCATTGCCGAGGGCCTGGCCCTTCGGATTGTTCAGAAAAAGGTGTCACGGGTTCTCCACGACAAGCGCGTTGTGACGTTGGATCTCGCCGCATTGGTCGCCGGGACAAAATACCGGGGTCAATTCGAGGAGCGAATGAAGGCTGTGATGAACGAGCTTGAGAAAGCCAAAGACGTCATCCTTTTCATCGATGAATTGCACACGATCGTGGGAGCAGGCGGCGCAAGCGGATCGCTCGACGCATCAAACATGTTCAAGCCAGCGCTGGCACGAGGAGAGTTACAGTGTATCGGCGCCACCACGCTCGATGAATACCGGCAGTACATCGAGAAGGACGGCGCTCTCGACCGTCGTTTCCAGAAGATCATGGTGGATCCCACCTCGGTCGATGAAACGATACAGATTCTGATGAACATCAAATCGAAATACGAGCAGCATCACGGCGTCCTCTATTCCGATAAGGCAATCGAAGCAGCCGTTCGACTGAGTGACCGATACATCACTGATCGATACCTGCCTGATAAAGCTATAGATGTCATGGATGAGGCTGGTTCTAGGGTTCACCTTGCGAACATCATTGTGCCGAAGGAGATTCTGCAGCTTGAAGAGGAAATCGAGAAGATCAAGCAGGCGAAAAATCAGGTCGTCAAGAATCAGAATTTTGAAGAAGCTGCACGGCTGAGAGACCTCGAAAAGAAACTGTTCAGCGACCTCGAAATTGCCAAGCGGGAATGGGAGCTGAAAGCTCAGGATATCGTCTACGACGTGAGCGAAGAGAACTGCGCCGAAGTTGTCTCCATGATGACAAGCATCCCGGTCCATCGAGTTGCGCAAAGTGAGTCCGAAAAGCTCCTGAAAATGGAAGAG
>JBGPAN010000221.1:0-6821 GCA_041480785.1 Bacteroidota bacterium
AGCGCCATAGCTGGATTGGCGCCGAAGATCGGATGCGCAATGAAGGCGCCGTGTCCGGCGATGTGGGCATCGTGATCCTGGCCGGGGAAGGCCTTGATCGGCATGCCCTGCACGACAGAAATCCCTGATGCGCAGGCAACATCGACCAAGTTTATCAAGAATCCGTGCCATTATCAACTCTTGCTCCTCTCCTCAATGCCCCTCGAGAACCACGGAAGATTCGAGATCACGAGCAACAATAGCCCGCTCAAGACGGCAGTGTTTGCTAGATTGAAGATCGCTGTCCTGAGAGACCCCAGAGTGAGAATCATGAAATCGATAACGATGCCTCCTTTGAAAAGTCGATCGATGAGATTGCCCGCTCCGCCTCCGAGAATCAGCGAAAACGACAAAACGTCGACGGTCTGGAGGTTTTTCCCGAGGATCGTGTATGCGAGTATGCTCAAAAGAGCGCACCCGGCAAAAACAACCAAGATCCAGAATCGGGTAGACAGTGGCAAATCTCCCCCCACACCCATCATCGCCCCCGTGTTTTCTGAATACTGAAAGCGGAACATTTCCCCGAAGACGCTTATCGGTTGGCGGTTCGCCAATGTGATTGTAGCATACGTCTTCGACACTTGATCACAACCGACACATGTGATCATGACAAGAAGAATCATCAAGACTCGTCTGGATCCTTTCATCGCTTTGACTCCGAATGGATAGGCAACACCGGATCAAGGCGTTCGAGTTTATTGTCCTGAGGATAGTAAATTCGTTCCAGAAAGAGACCGGAAGGCGGAGCCGTCAGCGTGGCAGGTTGGTCTGACCGGTGAACGAGGAACGTGCGTGCCTGTTCGACAGTCAGTTTGCCTCTACCGACTTCCGCGATGACGCCTACGACCTGGCGAATCATCTTCCAGAGGAAGTGGGATCCCAGGAAGCGAATGAGGATCAAGTCGCCGTGTTCCCGGATTTCTATTTTTTCGATGTGGACCTTGGTTGACTTCTCTTCGGGATCATCGGCCGTGAACGATTGAAAGTCTTTCATTCCAACGTAGAGATCCGCCGCCGCTTTCATTCTGTCGATATCAAGCTGATCCTTGATCCACCAGACCATCTTTTTTCCGAAAGCAGTCCGTCGCCTGCTGATTTGGTACAAATAGCTCCTTGCGATGGCGTCATGCCTGGCATGGAATTGTGGAGATGCTTTCTCGATCTCCAAAATGTTTACATCAGCCGGAAGCTCATCGTTGATCTTACGCCGAAGAATTTCCGGTGCAAGCATTGTCTTTGCTTCAAGATGAGCCACCTGGCGAAGGGCATGCACTCCAGCGTCTGTTCGGCCTGCCCCATACAACTCGAATTCCGCTGAGTCGAGAACTCTACCGATCGCGGAGGACAACTCCCCTGCAACCGTACGGGCGTTTTTCTGGATCTGCCAGCCGCTGTACCGTGTGCCATCGTATTCGAGTGAGACTTTGAATCGAGCCATACGTGTTTATCTTGTCGTTGACCGGATTTAAAGACCGGAGGGGAGCCTCGGTGAGGAAATAAGCACTTTGAACTCCTCCCACCTCTTCGTTGGATTGTCGGCGGTTCCGCCTCGCGTCTCAATATGTTTCCGGACTAAGTCCTGTCCGAGATTGTAGTTGATCACATAGCTGCGATACGCGTCGATGAATCGGACGCGTTGTTTGGCGCGCTCGGGGGACATCAACGCATACGTAACCAGCCAATCCTCGGCTTGATCTCGCGTCATCGCTCCATCCAGATAGCTCCGTGCAGCCTCGTTGTGAGCGTAGTTGAGCGCGCCCGTGAGGTTGTGGATCGCGTAGTACTGTTCTGCTCCGGACCCATCGAGACCGGCGAGAGGGAAGAGCACGCTTCCCTCGAACTCCACTCTTTCCTTGCCTGGAAACGCAACTTCGATACCGAAATTAGCAGTTCCTTCAGCGATAAGTGACTGCGGACTGAAAAGAGCGTAGACCGTGAACTCCACCCAACCCCGCTTCCTTGCGAGATGTGCCTCGAGGAGGCTGTTGTAGACATGATGCCCCGGATAGCCTTCATGTGCAGCCAGATCGATCGCCCGATCGATGTAGATGGGGAGATCGGTATTGATTTGGATGAGACTGACGCTGTTCCCCTTGTACCAATTGTAGCCGCTCCACGGTTTGTTCGTGACGTACTCAAGAGTGAAGCGCTCGCCGGCGGGCAAAGGAATATTCCTCCTGGTGCGCTCCCTGCATTCGCGAATCGCTGCCTGGAATATGGCATCCAGTTTCCCGACCGGAACAACATAGGAGCTGCGATATCGGTCATAGCGCTGAGCCACAGTTCCACTGCCGGGGACAAGGCCATCAAGTTTCTCCAAGACATCCCTGAAAAACGTTTCGGGGTAATGCGGAGGTCGGGCATCATACAATGCCAGAGCTTCATCGTCGAAGGTAAAAGACTTGCCCGCAAGCATCTCGATCCGTGCGGACAGCGAGCGCAGCTGCTGGGCGAGATATTGATGACGGAGCTTCTCAATCTCCTCGTGCGACGTAACGCCGATGGTGTTGAGGTTTTGCAGCAAACCGTGAGCATGCACGCGAATCGTATCGAGGGGAACCGGATCGGCTTTCACATGCTCCCGCCATTCGGGGGGTCCGAAGTATGCATCAACATAATCGCCATCGTGTTCACCGACGGCGAGAACGAGTTTCACGTACGATTCTGCTATTTCGCCAATATGGTCTGGCGGTTGTTGCTCCGATCGGTTCTTCATTTCTTAACCGGTTCGATAGACTGCCCGAACAAATCCTTGAATGCTTGGGGTGTCTGAACGATCTTGCGGTTAACGTAGTCGAAAAAAACAATTCCTGTCTTTGCGCGCGCTGCTTCCTTTCCGCGCACCAGTACGCGGTAGGTGATGTCTGCTCCGACTGCTTGAAGATCATCGACCCCGATTTCGAGTGTCAACACATCGCCATAGAACATTTCTGCTTTGTACACCAGGACCGCATCCGACATAATGATTCCGACTCCGCAGATGTTCGATTCTGTGAATCCGAACTTCTTCAGAAATTGGACTCGTGCTTCATGAAGAATGGAGAGGAGAGAGTCATTGCCGAGATGCCCGCCATAGTTGACATCGGTAATGCGGACAGGTATCTCAGTCGTGAAAACGATCCTTGCCGGAGGGTTGAGCTTTGCGCGGGGCATGCGAGCGCTCTGGTTTGTGAAAACGAAACGGCGGCTTTACTCAATAGTAGGGAAAAAACCGGCCACGGTCAATGAAGGTGGGGCGGTAGTAGTGTCTCAGTTTGCCCATAAGCAAAAAGCCCAAGTGCTGGGGGATCACATGGGCTCAAATACGTGGAGCGACAACCTATGTATTAGTTGCTACGTAATTCAAAACAACGCTATCAAGAGTTCTTCGAGGTCAATAATGGTTTCTCTCAATTCTCCTTCAGACAATGCTTATATTGTGAGTGACAATATGAATGTCAAGCTGCTTAAATCTCTCCTTGAGTATCTCCTTGTAAGATTGAAAGAAGATCATTTCATCATGTTCAGTGTCAACCTGAAATACAAAAATTTCATCTGCGTAGGTCTTTCCTTGAGATCTCCATAATCCTGAGGATCGAGGGATGATTGAAAGCCCGCCGAACCTACTGACCAATTCTTCTTTTGTTTCATAGAATTTCTGAGGTTCGATGTCATTCCCATCATTATATTTCAACGGGACGGATATCTCGTACCGTAACACTTGAGTCCTGGAATTTGAAGAGTATTCCTTCCGCTCGGAGCAGATCAAGCTGCTGTTCGGAAATGATGTAGACATCGTCCGGATAAGTCGCAAAACCACCGCTTCGCAAAAGCAAGTAGAACCCCTTTGCGACCAGATCACCTTCGAGTTTTATCTTATACCTTTTGCTGATAGGATGTGAGACCACCGCCGTGTCTTGGTCTATTCTTATCCGGAAAAAGTTGGCGGTCCCACTTAGAGCGAATGAATTGTGCTGGAGACCCGAGGTGGCTTTCCATGCATACGCATTCTTAAACATATTCCCATCCCTCTTTAACAGGTCTTTGCTGGATTGTCGGCACTGTAATCCCAGCCTGAGTAACGGGTACATTTTTTAATTCCCACTGTGTTTTAAACACTATGCTCTTATCAAAAGTTTCTATGTAGGCTCTTTCAAAGTCAATTGTTGTTTGCTGATTTGCGCCCAAAGCCACTGTAGGATTATATGGTACACCCAATTGCATAGCTGATTCATATTCTTTGAAGAGTTCCGAAATAAGCGCCTCTGTGTCCTTGCTTTTTTCATCGTCCCGTATTTTTAGACCAATTGTGTTCTTCGCTTCCGTTCTTCGAATCAAGTAATCATGAGAATAAAGCTCCTTCGTTAGGATGGAGATTATTTTCTTTTTCTTTCGCAGGTCACTCCAACTCTTCATGTGCAATGAAAGAAGTTTTTTTGTCAGCATCCTGATCTGTTCATGAGCGCGATACACATTCCCCAACGCAAGTGGTTTAACATGGTCCGAGAGTTTTTCGAATACTCTGGTCAGGTTGTTGCTGTCACGTATGCCCGCTTCATCCTTTGCAAGTTCAAGAAATGCAGTCACATCCTCAACACTTACTGGGAGGTAATTCATTTGGTTAGGGAGTCCGGCAGGCGCTGTTGGATTGTAGGGAGTTGTCACGGCAGGATCGACTGGGCTAAGCTGACCCAGAGGAGTCATAACAATCTCGTCAGCGCCCAATGCAATCAGCGTTGCGCTACTATGTGCTTTGTAAGGAATGAGCACGCCGAGTCTTGAGCAATACTCCCTGAGCAAAGTAACGAGTCCCCACGCAGCCATGGTCATCCCTCCCTGACTGTATATGAAGAGATCTATGGCCCGAACCTTTCCAAACGACTGGAGACAGTCATAGAAATATGGAAAAACGTCCATTCCGATCTGAGTCTCGAAACCCGGACGGTCTCCAGTCAAATAACAGATTAGTCTGCTACCCCGCTGTTCTTCGATTTTGCGAATGAGATTGAGACGCTCTGGTTTACCCATTGACTTTATGGTGGTATCGCGAATTGCGCAGTATCATTGTTTCATTTGATCGAGAGCTTAGTGAAAACGTACGGGAGGATGAAGAAATGGCAGCCACGTTAGCGACCCATGATCACTTCCCCCGACTTGTGCATATGAGCGTTTTACGGTTAACTGAATCAGTCGGTATTATGATACTCAACGTTGGTCCCAGAATCAAGGCTTGAAATATGGTCTTTTCCCAAAAATTGGGCCAGGTAAATCGGTTAGAATACCTACATTTGAAGATGCTTTTGAAAGTTTTCCATTTCTACGAACCCATTAATTCGCCCTCTCTACAATGTGACAATTCAACGAATCTCCGCACTTCCAGAGCCAATGTATATTGCTCGCTTCCGTTTTCCTTTACTGCAAAACATACCTCGATTATGTTGAGTCAGCCTCTCATGCATCAGATCGCTGAAATGTGTCAAGAGACCATAGAATTGCTGGGCAAAGCCGCAGACAAGCTTTCAAGACAAATAAAGAACTGCATTGCTTGAGGCATGATTCCCTCAAAGTGGAATGCCTTCATAAGAAATGACTTCAAGCAAAAAAAATCCAGGCGTTTAGTGGGTGATTGGGCTTTTTGTTTCCTTGAAATTAAGACATTAGCGCCGAATGTTAAAACTCAAACTGAGACACCAGAGGGACTGTAGAAGAGCTAAAAAGTGAGGATGGCAACTTGAAGCACATGAAGACGTAAGTCTGGAGAGAGGTGACGAATGACGAAACTCCTGCTTTGGCTTATCCTCCTGTTCTTTTGTTGGCCGCTGGCATTATTGGCTTTGGTATTGTATCCGATTACTTGGCTCTTGCTGCTTCCGTTCCGGTTGGTAGGGATTGCGGTCGATGGAGTTTTCAGTCTGTTGAAGGCCATCATTCTTCTGCCGTCAACAGTGCTCAATCGTCGATAGGAGCAGAATCTGAATCAATCTTGAGAGGCCGGACGGTCTGCGTTGTCATTCAAGCGACATCCGCAGACCGGTGGCCGCATTGTTCAGCGCTACTTCTTCGACGCGTTCTTCTTCATTTCTTCCTGCTCTTTTGCAGTCCACGGCGGAACCACTCCGTTCGAGCGTGCATAGGCGATCGACTGCCCAAGATGCTCGTGTGTATGGTTCAGCAGCGTGATCAAGACGTTTCGGACGGTCATCTTTGATCCAAAGAAATCGACCTTCTTTTCCAGATCGGCATTTGTCAGCTTCGCAATAGCACTCTTTGTCCAATCGAACGACGCATTCAACGCTTCTGCAATTTTCGCCTTATCGGTAGTTCTCGCATCCCGGGACTTTTCATCCATCAGAGTCGTGTTGTCGAACGGCGCTTTCAATCCCGCTGCATTGGCGAGCAGGTAGTTCCCGTCAGCGATATGAAGGTACACTTCGCTGATGGAGCGAACACCTTCCATTGGCCGCCAGCTGAATTTGTCTTGGGGCACGGCACCTTCGAGAGAAACGACTTGACCTTTCACGCGATCGAGTTGACCAAGGAGATCAGCAATGAACCCTGATTTCGGTTCATCCTTCGCGACGGCTGCATTCCATTGCAGGGTGAGAGCAAACACTGTTGCGAGGACCGCATACAGTGCGCGGAAATTCATCGAATTTCTTTTCATACGATAACACTCCTGTGTGTTGTGGGTGAATGGATGTTGGAAACAGATTTGATATGGATATTCTTCTAACGATGAAGGGCTTTGTTCCGTTCCCGGCTGGGGGGATCGAGGAAAGGAGGGCTTGAAATTGCGCCAAAAG
>JBGPAN010000222.1:0-6796 GCA_041480785.1 Bacteroidota bacterium
ATTCGGTGAGTTCGGATCGAGAGCCCACTTGATTCGATCAACTCCTTCGGTAACATCCTTGATCGATCCGGCATAACTCAACCTGAGGAACCCTTCCATTCCGAATTCCTTGCCGGGGACAGTGACAACGAGAGCCTTCTTGAGCAACATCTGAGAGAGTTTCACTGAGTCATTGGTGTAAGCCCGAAAATCAGGAAGACAGTAGTAGGTTCCATCAGGCTTTGTTATCTTGACGCCGGAAAACGATTGCAGTTCCTGCATCATGACATTTCGGTTGTTCTCAAGTGTCAGCCGGAGCATCTCGATGTGGCTCTGAAGGCCCGTCAATGCGCCTTCGGCTGCCGCCTGGAGCAAGACCGAGGCAGTAGTGGTGATCTGTCCCTGGACGTTTGTCATGATGCTGACGAGATTCCGGTTTGCTATGGCCCATCCAATTCGAAATCCAGTCATCCCGTAGAGCTTGGAGATTCCGTTCACGACGAGGATGTGGGTCGACTCGATGTCTTTCGATGTATACTTGTAGCTTGAGGGCCATTTTTTATTATCGAACACCAGCTTGTGATAGATGTCATCCATGATGACATAAATGCCCTTCTTCTCACAATACTCAACTATTTGGGCGATGAACTCCTCTGGATACATGACCCCGGAAGGATTGTTCGGACTGTTCACGATGATCGCTCTCGTGTAGGAGCTTACGGCCTTCAGGATGTCTTCCATCCTCGGGTAGAAACCGCCATCTTCCGGCTTCACGATTACCGGCACCCCATAGACCATTCTCACCATCTCAGGATAGCTCACCCAATACGGCGCGAGGATAATCACTTCATCCTGTGGATTCAGAATGGAATACAGAATGTTGTAAACAGATTGCTTGGCACCTGCAGACACGATGATGTTCTCCGGCGCCACAACCCTGTCGTAGTTCTCTTCGGTATACTTGACGATAGCTTTTTTAAGCGATGGGGTACCATCTGCCGGCGTGTACTTGACGTCGCCCGAATTGAGCTTCGCTGCGGAACTCAGGATGGCCGAGATCGGTGCTTTGTTCTTTGGTTCACCCGCGCCGAGATGAATCACCGCCTCACCCTTCTCGCGCAGAAGCCTGGCTTCCTCAGTGAGCTTCAGCGTCGGAGACTCAGGGATCGACTTTGCTAACTGGCTTACGGTCATAGTTGGACAAACCTCCTTTTGCTATTCATAACACTCTGTGTGATGCCAGAGATCGTCAAGTTATATGCCATGAAATTGCTCAAATTGCCACAGTTCCCAACTACCTGAAAGGCTCTTTTCCTACGCATGAAAGGAGGCTTTCCAATAGTTGGAAAACCTCTTCACGCAATCACTCTCCGATTTCAAAACCAGCCCGGCTCAGCACGGCCACTGCTCGTGTCGACACTTCTTTCGATTCGAACGCAAGACGAAATGTCCCGCCACGGCCCTCGCGTACCTTCATCAACTCGATATCTTTGATGTTGATCTTGGCTCTCGCTAACGACGAAGTCATCCTGGCGACCATACCGGGCTGATCTTTTACAAACACATACAGTTCATCAAGCTGATGAATGAAACCCTTCATCGTCTTCGGAATAATGCTCCGAATCCGACGTGCAGAGATGAATTCCTTGCCGAGAGAGAAGTCTTTCCTGGTGAAGAGAAGCTTGCGATAAAGGCTCAACTCCCGGATCATCAACTTCAGCGATTTGTCGATCTCGATCTTGTTCTGCGTCAGGATGTCTGCCCAGATCTCCGGCTTGCTTGACGCAATGCGCGTGAGATCGCGAAACCCTCCTGCCGCAAGGCGAAGATGGCGACGTCCTGAAGCATGCCGACCGCCAGCAACATTTGTCAAAGCCACTGCCGTCAGCTGCGGCAAATGACTGACGACGGATGCCACTGCATCGTGCGTTTTCGAGTCAAGGAGAACCACCCGTGCCCCCAATTCTTCAAGAAACGATGCCAACCGCTTCACGGCAGAGGTCGCTTTTCCATGCGTTGGAGTCAGAACATAGACGGCGTTTTCAAACAGCAGCGGATGAGCTGCTTCGACACCCGACAGCTCAACCCCCGCCATGGGGTGACCGCCAATGAAATTCCCTCGAGGGAAGAGTCGTCGAGCAGAATGCACGATGCTCCCCTTGACGCTCCCCATATCCGATACCAAGGCATCCGGTGGCGAGTATCGCGCTACGCGAGGAAGGGCTTTGAGAATCTCCGAGACAGGCATTGCGAGAAAGACAAGATCGGCTTGTTCAACGGCAGATCGGAGGCTGGTCGCTGCTTTGTCAATCGCTCCCTTGTTGTAGGCCTTCTTCAACACATCGCGGCGGTCGAATCCCACGACAGTCACCGACCGGAAGTGTTTTTTGATGGTGAGACCCAAGGATCCACCAATGACTCCGACACCGATGATTGTGACCTGCGAAAAAGGAGCAAGCGTTCGGATGGGGGTCTTCATTCACGTCTCGTGGCGCTAGGCTATCGAGCGACCGATCGCCTCCGCAATCATCCGCACTTCTTTCATCATCTGTGAGAATTGATCCGGGAAGAGCGATTGTGCACCGTCAGACAGTGCGTGATCGGGGTCGTGATGAACCTCGACAATGATTCCATCAGCTCCTGCAGCTACGCAAGCGCGGGCCATAGGAATGACCTTATCCCGGATGCCAATGCCGTGCGATGGATCAGCGATGACCGGAAGATGGCTCTTTTTCTGCACGACAGGTATTGCTCCGATGTCGAGGGTATTGCGCGTTGCAGTTTCAAAGGTACGGATGCCGCGTTCGCAAAGGATGACCTGGTGATTTCCACCGGCAAGGATGTACTCTGCAGACATCAGCCACTCTTCGATGGTTGCCGCAAGGCCCCGTTTGAGAAGGACAGGCTTCGATGCGCGACCGAGGTCTTTCAGAAAAGTGTAGTTCTGCATGTTCCGTGCTCCGATCTGGAGAATGTCGGCGTATTTTTCCACCACATCGATCTGGCTTCTGTCCATCACCTCCGTCACGATCTTGAGTTTGTATTCATCGGCCGCTGATCGAAGGAACTGCAGCGCCGGCTCCCCCAGTCCCTGGAATGTGTACGGAGAGGTCCGCGGCTTGAATGCGCCACCACGCAATATTTTGGCGCCAGATTCTGCCACCAGCTTCGCGATAGTGAAGATCTGCTTCTCACTTTCCACGGAGCAAGGGCCAGCCATGATGACGACCTGGTTTCCGCCGATTTTGACGCCGCCGATATCAAAGACCGATCCTTCGCGCTTGAACGCACGGCTGGCAAGCTTGTATTGCTCGGTAATCCGGACAACCTCTGCAACGCCGGGGAGGAGCTGGATTTGGCGATGATCAAATTCAGGATGGACTCCGATCGCGCCGAGGACGGTTTGCTGGACCCCTGTCGATCGGTGAACGTCAAATCCGTGCTCGTTCAGGACACGAATGATCTCTTCAATCTGCTTATCAGATGCGCCATGTTCAGTTACGACAATCATAAGATTCAGGAGGTTGGTTCAACATAGGTGAATATCAGTGTCATAGTGGACTTATTGATATCGATCGAGCTTGAACTTCTCTCCGAGATACAATCTGCGGGCTTCAGGATCATCCGCAAGATATTCCGCTGTCCCGGATTTAAGGATCTTCCCCTCAAACAGAAGATAGGAGTGGTCTGTGATCGAAAGCGTTTCGTGAACATTGTGATCCGTCACGAGAACGCCGATGTTTTTTTCTTTCAATTGTGTAACGATCTTCATGATGTCTTCGACGGCGATCGGGTCAATTCCGGCAAACGGTTCGTCGAGCAACATGAATTTTGGATCCAGCGCAAGAGCGCGGGCAATTTCCGTACGGCGCCGCTCACCCCCCGACAACACATACCCCTTACTCTTGCTGAGATGCGTAAGTCCAAAATCTTCAAGCAGGCGATCACACTTCTCCTCCCGCGCATTACGGGGAAGATCACTTATTTCGAGCACCGCGAGGAGGTTTTCGCGAACAGTCAGCCGTCGGAACACCGATGCTTCCTGCGGCAAGTATCCGATTCCGAGCCGGGCCCTCTGATACATCGGCATGCTGGTAATCTCGTTGTCATCGGCGAACACTCTTCCCCCGTTGGGCCGGACCATCCCCACGATCATGTAGAACGTGGTAGTCTTGCCGGCTCCATTCGGACCCAGAAGACCGACAATTTCGCCTTGCCGTACCTGAATCGACACCTGGTTTACCACGGTACGGTTTTTGTACCGCTTCACCAGACTATCCGATCGCAACGTGCTGCGGCTATTCTGTGAGGGTTCGTCATTCATTGGAATCATAGACCAATCTCAGTTGCTTGCGTTTGGGGCGATCCAAGATCCACCTGAAGCCGTCAAGGTTGTACTCGTGCTCATGATTCAAGATCATGCGTTCGGGAAAGTATTTGCCTTCTACACCGCCAACGATCTTGATACGATCGATTTTGCCGCCGACGAATTCCATCAGGATACGATCGCCGCTTGATCGATTCACACCGTTTGGCTCCGCGCCATCAAAAAGATAGTAGAGGCTCGTCGCTGTCCGGTCCGCATCGATCCCAACGATTTTCCCATTTAGGAAGTGCATCGTGATTTCCCGTGCCGACAGCTGGTTGAATCTCATGCGATGAACTGAATCAACCCGTGACACCGCGAAAGCGTGCCCATACACAAAAACCCTCTCAAGCTTGCGATCCTTCGTGCGAACGATGATCGAATCACCGGTCAACTGGTTCTCGGCATGCCACACCACCGGCTTGTTGCGAAGAATGACCCGATCACCCTTTAGGTAGTAGACCGCATCACCGCAACGCGCTGCGAAATCCGTCCGCGCCATTTCTACCCTGCCTCGGGCAACGAAATAGCTCGACGTGTCCTGAAATGCCTCCATGAACGAACTTGTCACCACCAGCGTATCGATCACGCCACTTGAGGTCGTGTCGATTTGCATCAACTTTGGCCTCCTCGGCACAACCGAGTATTCTCTTCTTTCGAAGTGGATAATGGAATCGCCGAAAATCGTTAGGTTGTTCTCCGGGCTGAAGATACTCACATTCCCCGCACCGATCGACTTCTCTTCGTTTTCGAAGTATGTCAGTGAGTCAGAAAGCGTCGATGAGGTGGAATCAACGACGTGGACCGATCCATAGAACTCCGCACGTTTCTCGTTGGCCCAATATTTGCCACGATCCGCGGTCAAAACCATACGCCCACGCGTCAATCGCACGCCTTTTGGCAGCTCCGCCCTCCTCTCGTTACCAAAATAGAGACCCTCCGTCGAAGTGAGATTGACGCTGTCCCGGATAATTCTCACGTGGCCAAACAGCTGAACGACATTTGTTTGTAGATTCCGCAATGCGGAATCACACCAAATCGTCACGTTCCCCGTCGCAGAGGGCTGGACCATATGTACCGTTCCGATGAGCGCCTGGATCTGCTGGTTACCGACAGATCGCACATCCAATAACTGAGTGGGCGGAAGCACCTCGAACGCTTTCTGCTGAGCATGAACCCAGCCGGTCGAAATGACCCCCCCGACCATCAGAAGCTGCAACGCAGATTTGACTGACCGGCGTACCATGTGCATCATTCCGCCCGGACCTGCGCAGTCACCTTGAATATCCGATAGTTTCTCAACCGTTGGTCCGACTCGAATCCCTGTCCCTGGACTTTTTCCTTCGGCGACACTATCGACACGTAGTCCGGTGTGTGAATCACTCGCCGGCTATTGTCCCAGAAGAGCCTCTCTGAACGAAGCCGCGTACTGTCATCAGAAACAACCAGAACGTTGCCAAACGCGTCGATGTCGTACGTTCGTTCGTTGACCTTCCCGTTCATGGCGGTCATCGTGGTCGTTTGTTTCCCCAGTTCGTTGAAGAAATAGACGACAACTCCGGAGTCCATCATGGTTTCCTGAGGGTTGTCGAATTTTCTTATGTACCCGGCAATGATCTTTGCCTGGACTTTTCCCGAATCAGAAATGATCACCGTGCTGTGCCAGCTTTCCTGCTGCGGTCCATGCTTTGTATCGACACCCTGGAGAACGCTGGGTCTGATTTTCTCACTACATGCACAAAGACCAAGCGCTAAACATCCGACACACAAAACTATTGCTCCAAGGTCAGATGATCTCATCCGACAGCATCCTGCCGAAGCCCGGCCTTCACAAGATCATGCAAATGAAGCATCCCCACCGGGTGATGCTGTTCGTCGACAACCACCAGTTGGGTGATATTGTAGGACTCCATTTCCTCGAGCGCCTTGGCGGCGAGAAGTCCCTTTCGAATCGTCTTGGGGTTTTTCGTCATCGCATCAGCAGCTGTGACGTTCGTGACATTCTTCGTGCGCTGGAGGAGTCGGCGCAAATCGCCATCCGTGACTATTCCTCGCAACTTCCCTGCTGCATCGATGACACAGGTCGCACCCAGGCGCTTCGATGTCATCACAACAATCGCGTCCGAAAGCGGTACCTCTTCCCGAACAATCGGGACGTTCGATCCCGAGACCATCATTTCTTCGACACGGAGGAGAAGCCTCTTCCCGAGATTTCCTCCCGGATGGAACATCGCAAACTCTTCTTTCGTAAATCCCCGCTTGTCGAGCAATGCGATCGCCAACGCGTCTCCGAGCGCCAACATTGCCGTCGTGGAAGCCGTCGGCGCCAGATCATGCGGGCAGGCCTCCTCCTTCACACTTGTGTCGAGGACAATGTCGCTCTGTCGAGCAAGATGGGATTCAAGAGCACCAACCATCGCAATGATCTTGACTCCGATCCGGCGAAACATC
>JBGPAN010000223.1:0-6789 GCA_041480785.1 Bacteroidota bacterium
AAGACAAGGTCATGATGGGGATGGAACGGAAAAGCCTCATCATTTCCGACCGGGAGAAACGTGTGACCGCGTATCACGAAGCGGGACACGTCCTCGTCTCCAAGCATCTCCCTGAGGCTGATCCGGTCCACAAGGTGACGATTATCCCGAGGGGGCGTGCGCTGGGTGTCACAACCTACCTCCCCATCGACGAGAAGCATACGTATTCGAAAGAATATCTCGATGCGATGATCACGTATGCACTCGGCGGCCGTGCTGCTGAGAAGCTCGTTTTCAACCAACTCACGACCGGGGCAGGCAATGACATCGAGCGAGCAACGGAGATTGCCCGAAAAATGGTTTGTGAGTGGGGCATGAGTGACAAGCTTGGACCACTTGCCTACGGAGCGAAGGAAGAAGAGATATTCCTGGGCCGCGAGATTACGCGCTCGCGCAACTTCAGCGAGAACACAGCCATCGCGATCGATCTGGAAGTCAGGAAGATCATCACGTTCGCGATGAAGCGCTCGGAGAAAATCCTTCGTGAGGATATCGCAACGCTCCATCGCTTGTCGAACGCGTTGCTTGAACGGGAAATTCTTGACTCGAACGAAATCGACAAGCTCATCCGCGGCGAGGAACTCCCCCCGGTGGATCCTCGACAAAACGGCGAACCGGAGAAAACCGATCAGAGTACGCCTCCAGCCGCTCAGCCGAAACCTGAGCAAGCCGCCGATGTCGGCAAGCCGAAGAAAGCCGTATGAGTGAATCGCCCGTAGACTCGCATGAGGCTCGGGCTCACAACGCCAGTGAGTCCGAGCTCCTTCAGTCGAAGGCCACGATCGACTACAAGTCGGAATTCATCCGCAAGTCGATTCATCTTTGTTCGCTCTCCATTCCCACCATCTATTTCTTCATTTCAAAGCAACTCGCCCTCGAAATTCTTGTTCCAATGTTTCTTGCGTTTCTGATCGTCGATTTGGCCAGGTTCTATCTCAAGCCCGTTCAGGCCTGGTTTTATAGCTGGTTTGGGTGGCTCCTGCGAAAACACGAAACGGATCAGAGCACGAAGCGGTTGACGGGAGCGACGAATATCCTCTTTTCGGCGATCATCTGCGTTCTCATTTTCCCAAAGATTATTACCGTCAACGCCTTTGCCATACTGATCATATCTGATATCACTTCCGCCCTCTTCGGCCGGCGATTTGGCAGACGGAGATTCTTTCAGAAGTCTTTGGAAGGTGCGATGGCGTTCTTCGTTTCTGCCGCGGCTGTCGTGTTTCTCGCTCCGAAGGTCCAAGGGCTGACACTTGAATACGCAATTGGGATCTTCGCTGCAGCTGTGGGAGCGGTGGTCGAGGCGGCCTCGACGAAAATCGACGACAATATCAGTGTACCACTGGCGATTGGACTTGTCATGTGGGCACTCTACGCTTTGCTCCTCCCTGCTGTTGACCTTTACTTCCTTGTTTAGTACTCTGGTCAGGGAACGGTGAACCAAGTCAAACCGGCTTCGTCAGCACCACAGATCGTCGACAGTCATTGCATCTATTCCTGCCATCGGAGATTCCTCGTCGGAGAAACTGACGATGAGATTCTTGAAATCGACCTGGTTTCTTGTCGCTCCCCTCGCATTCCTTCTGGGATGTGAAGCTACATTTACCCCCAACGGTCCATACACCGAGAAAATGGTCGTGTACGCGATCCTCTCGACACAAAGCGACACACAGTTTGTCAGAGTCTATACAACCTACGATCCGTCCCAATTCCATCCGGAACTGAACAAGGTCGACAACGTCATCCGTGATGCTCAGGTCTCCGTATCACAGACGTCGTCGACGGTCGCGTACCGTGACACCACCGTAACACGCGTCGACAAAACGAGATATCAGGATGATATTGGAGCGTATGTCGCAAATCCTTTCAACATTGAACCTGGAAAATCCTACAATCTGAGCGTCGTGACCAAGAACAATGGAACAGCGACGGCTTCTATGGATGTTCCCGACAAAGGGACAGTGGAAGTATTCAACCGATATGTACTCAGAGGAGGACCTGATGAGAAAGACCCTATAGTCGTCAGAGCCTGGATCCGCTTTGCCACGCGGGGATTCCTTGTACGATATTTCCTTGACGTTGACGAATACGAGAATGGTCAGTGGACCAGCCAAAAGTTGGAATTGCCGACCGCTCTCTACCAGAACGCAGACGGCTCCAACGTTTTCACCTATCCTCTTCTCCAGCGCCGCAGATCTGATCCTGTTGATTCCCAGACACCAGTCATCGAAATTACAACCATCCCCTTCGCCGCTTATCAGGCTGGACTCGCTGACATCTACTCCAATCACACATCAACCATAAAAGTGAAGGGCGTGTTGTTCACCTTGACTCAGGTGGAACGCAATCTCTATTCTTATTATTCAGTGGCGAACTCATTTCAGGATGCGAACACTATCAGGCTGGATGTTCCAGATTGGTCGAATATCAGAGGGGGCTACGGGGTATTTGGAGCAATGGTTATCGACTCTTTGTACGTTGACTTCAACTCCTATTGAAGAGAACAGGAAAGCCAAGAAGCTCAAAGAAGGAAGCTTGTCCGGAACATCCTGATGACGCCCAGTATCGCGTCCCAACCTTGTCACAACGCAAGAAGTCCGTATCCTGCACTGGAAATCTCGCGAGAATACGAACTTCTACGATTATCAGCTAGGACTTCGTGGCTCTCTAAAAAAGGTAAAACGTTATTCTGAAGGAGCGAAGCAACTGAAGAATCTGCTTTCTTGATCAGATTCTTCGCCCCGCCTGTGAAGCGGCGGGACTCAGTATGACTTTTTTGATCAGCAACACCCCCCGCCCGGCAGGCTTCTCTCCTTCTCAGTGGCGAAACTCAATTCCAAATCATGGAAATCCTGCTTCTTCACCAGAACCGCGTACCAGCGTCTGAATGACTCAATCATAATAACAATCGCGCACACCATGATGATCACTGTCAGGATACTGTTGACGTACCCTTGGGTTGCGGTCTCAGTCTTCGCAATGAGCGGCAGATAGTTGTCCATTACGTTGAAGTATCCAGCAACAAGCGTCGTGATTGAAACGAAAAACATCGGAATTATCGTCACCCAAACGTAGCGCACCTTGCCGGCATTGATGATCGCAGATGTTGCGACGGCAAGCGCAACTCCTGCGAGTAGTTGGTTCGCGGTACCGAACATTGGCCAGATCGTGCTGATGCTTCCAGCCCAGATGAAATATGCCCACGCAAACACCACGACTGCTGTGGAAATGTAAGCTCCCGGCAGCCAGTTAGTTCTCTCGAAAGGTTTCCACGCTCTTCCGACGAATTCCTGCACGAGAAACCTCGCTATCCTCGTCCCCGCATCGATCGTCGTGAGAATGAAGAGGGCCTCAAACATGATGGCGAAGTGATACCAAAATCCCATCAGGCCGCGCATCCCGGGCACAGCAGAGAAAATCTGAGCAAATCCAACAGCGAGAGAAACCGCACCTCCAGGACGTCCGGCAACAATTTCACCAACTTCAGCCTGCAGCTCATTGAGGTTGACGGTGGAGAGACCAAGCGCCTGGAATTTCGCGGGCGAAAGGTTGATCGCATAGTAGTCACCGGGAAAGAGCGAGCAAGCGGCGATCAATGCAACGATTCCGACCAACCCTTCGAGCAACATGGAACCATACCCGATCATCCTCGCGTCGGTTTCCTTGTTCAGCATTTTGGGTGTCGTCCCGGATGACACAAGCGAATGAAAACCGGAAATGGCACCGCAGGCGATCGTGATGAACATGAAGGGGTACACCTTGCCTGGAATAATCGGCCCACCCCCGTGGATATATTGCGTCACTGCATCCATTTTGAGCTGCGGCGCAACAATGAACACTCCGATAACAAGTGCAGCCACGGTCCCAAGTTTCATGTACGAACTGAGATAGTCCCGAGGTGCGAGCAGCAGCCAAACCGGGAGGACGGATGCGACGAACCCATAGATGGCCATCGCGATAATGATCCCTTCACGCGACAGAGTGAAATACGGAGCGAGGAACGAGCCCGGAATCATGCTACCGAAGACCACACTGGCAACAACGCCAACGACACCAATGATGCTCGCCTCCGCAATCTTGCCGGGACGAATCTTGTTCATCCATAATCCAACGAACAATGCAATCGGGATCGTCATTGCGATAGTAAACGTGCCCCAGGAACTCTCGCGGAGTGCGTTGACCACAGCGAGACCCAATCCCGACAACGCGATAATCACAATAATGAGAATAGCGATCGATCCGATGAGCCCTGCAAGCGGACTCACCTCGAACCGTGCAATGTTCGCGAGCGACCTTCCCTTTCTCCTGATCGATGCCCCAAGAATGACAAAGTCATGGACTGCGCCAGCAAAGACGACCCCAATGACCAGCCAGAGAAAGCCCGGAAGATAGCCGAACTGTGCGGCGAGGACAGGTCCGATGAGAGGCCCGGCACCCGCGATAGCAGCAAAGTGGTGACCAAACAACACCCACTTGTTTGTCGGGTGAAAATTGTGGCCGTCGCTGAATTCATGAGCCGGAGTAATACGGGAATCATCGAGTGCGATGACCTTTGCCGCGATGAAGGCGCTGTAGTAGCGATAGGCAATGACCATCACGCAAATCGCAATGAGCAGGAGATAGAGAGCATTCATGTGTCGTATCGTAGAACGAGATTAGTGAGGGCGAACCTGAATCACAAATCACCAACTAACTACTCACCTTTGTCTCGAGGATAAGCGATTTTTGAGAGACATTCAACATCCGACTGACGCGTGTCGCTCACGCGTGTCGCTCACATCGCGTGTCGCTCATCGGACTTGAGAGGAATCGACGAGGGAGACGCCGGCGGCTTTCATGAGCTCAAGAGATCTTTGTCCGTCATCCGGTTTTGCATTCACCGCGGACACAGCGTCGGTCACAACGAATGTCCTGAATCCCTTCTTCGCAGCATCAATTGCGGAGGCTTTGACGCAGTAATCGGTAGCCAGACCAGTGAGGTAGAGTTCCGTAACTCCTTTTGAGTTCAGATACTCATTCAAGTCCAGATTTGTAGCTTCGAATGCAGAGTAGGCGTCGTCCTTATCCCTTGTTCCCTTCAGGAACACCTGCTGGATCTTTCCGCTTTGCAGCAGGGGATGAAATTCAGCACCCCGGGTATTCTGGACACAGTGGGGAGGCCAGTGCTGAAAATGCACCGACTTTGCCGGGTGCCAGTCTTTGGATGCAACGACAACTGTGAACTTGTCCATAAGCCGGTTGATCACAGGCACCACGTTGTCCCCTTCCGGGACCGCGAGCGCTCCACCGGGGCAAAAATCATTCTGCACATCGACAATCAACAATCCTCGCATACTCTCCTCCACACTCATGTATTTCGTCTCTGGAACCCCTCAACGAGTTTCACCCGGAGGTTCAGCAATTCCTGCGAAATACCCACCTTGTAGATGTGCGGGAATTCAAATCGCTTGTGCTCGGGAGCAAGGTGCGTGAGACGCTCCTGTGCATACGCCGCGCTTTCCCGTGGAGTGCTTCTGATCGTGGCAGCCCCCCGAACCATGACCTTCTGCATGAGAACTTCAGAGGGACAGTGCCTCAGGGAACTTCGTTGTTCCGGGAAGAACGGATGTATGATGTTTTCCGGGGCAGGCTCTCCATCCAACGTCACCGCGTCTCCGCAAAACTGGCCATCACCGTTCACGTAGCGATAGATGCTTTTCACCCCTGGAAGTGTCAACTTCGTATAGTTCTCTGAGAATTTAAGCCTGGGCTCTCCATCACACATGCTTAGCTTGTAAACTCCATCCAACGCAGCGGTGGGCTGACCGGTAATCAGCCGAGTGCCCACCCCAAACATATCAATTGGAGCTTCCTGGTCTTCCAGCAAGCTTCGGATGACATATTCGTCGAGTTGGTTGGAAACCGCAATTTTCACATACGACAGCCCCGCCTGATCGAGCATTTGCCTTGCGTGTTTGCTGAGATAGGCCAGATCGCCGCTGTCCAGCCTGATTGCCCGGAGGCGATGCCCCTGGTGTTCGAGTTCCTTACCAACCGTAATGGCATTCGGCAGGCCGCTTCTCAGCGTGTTGTATGTGTCGACAAGAAGGATGCAATTATCCGGATAGATTTCAGCGTATGTCCGGAATGCCGAAAGTTCATCGCCAAAACTCTGCACCCAGGAATGCGCCTGTGTCCCGGAGACTTCAAAACCGTTTTCATAGGCCGCGTACACGTTGGACGTAGCGTCGATGCCACCGATGATGGCGGCCTTCGTGGCGTGAATTCCACCGAGGCCCTGCGCCCGCCGGAGCCCAAAGTCGACGACACGTCTGCTACCTGCGGCAGATTTCACCCGCGAGGCTTTGGTGGCAATCAGAGATTCAAAATTGATGATGTTGAGCAGCAGCGTCTCGACCACCTGAGCTTCGATCAAGGTTCCCTCGACACGTAAGAAAGGCTCGAGCGGAAAGACAAGCTCTCCTTCGCGTGCGGAAGTGATCGTCCCGTGGAATTTGAACGAACGCAGATACTGAAGGAAGTTTTCCTTGAATCGAAGACCCCTCAGATATTCAACAATCTCGTCATTGAAAGAAAAGTCTTCAATCATCTCCAATGCGTCCGTGAGGCCGGCGAAGATGACATACCCTCCTTTGAATGGATTCTCCCGGAAGAAATAGTCAAAGCAACTTTTCGATTCAGAACGCCCGGTCAGGAAATACCCTTGAGCCATGGTGAGCTGATAGTAGTCGGTGTAGATTCCGGATCCGTTGC
>JBGPAN010000224.1:0-6786 GCA_041480785.1 Bacteroidota bacterium
TCGCCATAGTCGCAAATGGCACACATCGCGAAGACGATGGCTTCGGAGCCACCGGTTGTCACGATTATCTCCTTCTCGTCCAAGGATAGGCCAAATCCCTCAAAGTAGGTTTTCCAAGCTTGCAGTGCCTGCGGCAATCCATTCGAAGGAGCATAGGCCAGCGTCGACATCCTCAAATCACGAATCGTGTCGAACACGATCGGAGGAGTTGGGAGGTCTGGCTGCCCAATGTTCAGGTGATAGACTCTGATTCCCTTCTGTTTCCTCGCCTCTGCTGTTGCCGAGAGCTTTCGAATCGGGGAATCCTGAGTCGATTTCGCCCGGGCCGATATTTGGGGCGACCTCATGCTACTGTTTGCAGCAGGGATTGTTTCCTTGGTCAATATCGTCATCGTTTTTTCCCGTCAAAACATATGGCGCTGGAAATCGGGGCAAACCGTCATGCTGATTGTCCGGCATTCGCAGAAACGGCTGCCTGTTCCGGATTCGCTGGTGTCTGATTTTTAGCTTCCGGGTGAATTACTACCTTCGAAAGCCGATCCTCCCGGAACAGTTCATTGGCTATTGCCTGAATATCGTCCTGATGAACTCCGTCAATTTGCCTGATGATCCCATCTATGGGATTTATGTCCTGAAAATACAGCTCAGAAGTCCCCAATCGCATCATCCGATTCGGGATGCTCTCGAGGCTGAGCATCATGCTCCCTTTGAGCTGTGCCTTCGTTCGATTCAGCTCAGCCTTGCCCACAGATTTCGACCGGAGCTTTTCGAATTCCTTGAGAATCAAATCGATGGATGTTTCAATGTGCTGCTTGTCGGTCCCGATGTAAGCGCTGAACACCCCCGCATCGCTCATCAAAGTCGCGTAGCTGTAGACTGAATACGCAAATCCGTACTTCTCGCGGATGTTCTGGAAGAGCCTTGAACTCATGCCATCGCCGAGCAAGGTGTTCAGAACCAATATCGGATAACGGTGTTTGCTCTTTATGCTCCAGGCCTGAGTCCCGATGCAGATATGTGCTTGCTGGATGGGTTTCTTGAAGTCTTTTTTCTCGGGATGATACTGCTGAGGCTTCTTGCGTTCGGCACCCGCAGCATGAGATCTCTTTCGTGTTGAACCGAAGTGTTTTTCCGCCAGTGCTACAAGCTTGTCGTGTGAGACATTTCCCGCGGCAGCAAGAACCATCCTGTTCGGGATATAATTCCGACGAATATACTTCGAAAGATCGTCCCTAGTGAAAGACCGGAGATTCGACTCTGTGCCTATGACCGGATAACCCAAAGGATGAGAGCCGAAAAGAGCCTTGTCGAAATAATCGTGTATGATATCATCCGGATCATCTTCCGCGTTCTTCAGCTCCTCGATGACCACTCCCTTTTCTTTCTCCAGATCCTTTGCAGGCAGTGTCGCATTGAGCACAAGATCAGACAGAACATCCACCGCGAGCTCGGTGTGCTCGTCCAGTACCCTCGCATAATAGCAGGTGTGTTCTTTCCCTGTAAACGCATTCATGTACCCGCCAACGGACTCAACACTGCGGGCGATATCCTTCACTGATCGATTCGTTGTCCCTTTGAAGACCATGTGCTCGATAAAATGGGAGATCCCGTTCGTCTTCACTCCTTCATCTCTGGAGCCAGTGTCGATCCAAATCCCGATAGAAACAGATCGAACATGCGTCAACTCTTCAGAAACGACCCGGAGTCCGTTCTGAAGGACAGTCTTCTTGTAGGTTGAATCAATTCGCTTTGCTGCGCTCTGTTGAACAAAGGGCTGCTGAGCAGGTCTCTTCAGATTCTACCTCATCGATTGAAAGCACTCATCGGAAATTGGGCCGAAACTCAGGACAAGAACAAAAAAGCCCGGAAACATTGGATAATATGCGCTCAAGATACGTCTTTTTCAAAGGAGAGTCAAGGAATTCGAGTTTGCTGGATGAAGAGAGGGCTACCGAAATCTACGTAAAGAATCTGATCAATTCATTGCTCCGCCCTTCTGTCTGTACATCGATTTGATCTTTGTAACGAGCATATCAATGGCGACTGTGTTCTCTGCTCCGCGAGGAATGATTACGTCGGCCCAATGCTTGCTCGGCTCGACAAATTCCAGATGCATTGGCTTGACAGTATTCATATACTGGCTCATGACCGAGTCCACGGAGCGCCCACGCTCAAGAATATCTCTGCGAATTCGGCGAATGAGGCGTTCGTCGGCATCCGTATCAAGAAAGATCTTGATGTCCATAAGATCGCGAAGGGGTTTATCAACGAAGATCAAGATCCCCTCAACAATGATGATCTCCCTGGCTTCAAATCGGCGTGTCTCCTTCAACCGCAAATGCGTCGTAAAATTGTAGATTGGCTGATTGATTGCCTTCCCCTCTCTCAGATCTTTCAAATGTCGGACAAGGAAATCCGTCTCAAGGGAATCCGGGTGGTCAAAGTTGATTTTGTCTGGCGTCAGGCCGTGATGCGTCGAAAGATCGCGATAGTACGAATCGTGTTGAATGACAAGAATTCTTTCTTTGTCGAGCAATTCGAGAATCTTGTTTGTGACGGTTGTTTTGCCTGATCCTGTTCCGCCAGCGATACCGATAATCAGTGGCTGCACGAGAGTCCCCACATAAGATACTGAACGACTTATTTCTTTGTTTCGAGAATATATGCGATAAATCAGGAACTATCAACGTTTTGCGCTATTGATAAAGAGAGCTTATTTCACGATTATCTTGCTCGATGCTCTTCGAAAACTTCTTCGACATAGTCCTTGGTTTCCTTGTTGCATACTACGCGCTCGTCGTTCTCGCATTGATTCTGGGCATTCGGCGGCTTCGCCACTGTACCTTTGAGGGAAAGCCCTACGTTTCGGTGATTGTGGCTGCCCGAAACGAGGAGACTCACATTGCAGGTCTCCTTGATTGCCTTGTTCATCAAGAGTATCCGGAGTATGAAATCATTGTCGTCAATGACCGTTCAACTGACGGAACTTCGACAATTATTGAACAATTTCAACAGCAACATTCTAATATCCGAAGGATTGACATAAGCTCCTTGAGCCGGGATATGCCTTCCAAGAAGCACGCACTCTCTCGGGGAATTGCTGACAGCAAGGGGGAAATTCTTATGTTCACCGACGCTGATTGTTTGCCCCCTACTTCCTGGATCTCGTCGCTTGTCCAAGGATTCGATAAAAACGTCGGGCTCGTTGCTGGCTATTCGCCCTACAGCATTATGCCACAACCCACAGTTCACAGACGATTTCACCTTTCTTCGATCTTACACAACTTCGTTCAGTATGAGGAATTCAAAGGCGCAACATGGTCCGCGGGTTCCATTGGCTGGAATCGCGGATGGTTGTGCACCGGACGATCCCTTGCGTATCGGCGAACGGTGTACGATGAAGTCGGCGGATTCGAAAACATTAGACACTCTGTGAGCGGTGACGACGACCTGTTCTTGCAGATGGTCCGGCGGAACTCAACATGGCAGATGCGATATGTCACTTCACCCAGAAGCTTTGTTCCCACGTATTCTCCTCTTTCCTTCCGTGAGTTTGTGGAGCAACGGACTCGACACTTTTCTGCCGGCAAGCACTTCTCGTTTTCCATGAAGTTGTTTTTCTTTCTTTTCCACTTTGCAAACATGATTGTTCTGCTTTCTCTTCTTTCTGCAATAGTCCTCGGACCCTCTGTTGTATCCTTTTGGCCGTATCTCATCAAGTGCATTTTCGATTCCATACTGTTCTTCACCGTTGCACCTGTGTTCAATGAAACGCGATTTGGCCCTCTGTTCCTCCTTATGGAAGTTCTTGTCGTCTTCTACAACAGCCTCGTCGGCCCGCTTGGCTTCATCAAGAAATTCGAATGGAAGCCTGAGACGAAATCATGAAAGAAATAGTCAATAAAACGAAGCGAAGAAGAAGTGTCATCAAGCTTCTGTTGCGGGGACTCTTCGCTATCGTTCTCCTCATAGTGCTATTTCAGTTCGTGAGCCTCTCTGATGTGAAGCAAGCGCTCTTCAGTGCCAGACCAGAGTATATTGTCGGAGCGGCCCTGCTCATGGTCGTGAACATCGGAACCCAGGTGTTGAAATGGAGATACTTTGTGCGACTCGTCGATCCCACTGCGACGAATTTGGAGACGGCCGCGTCCCTCCTCTTTGGAATCACTCTCGGTGCGATCACGCCCGGTCAAATCGGCGAATTCGGCGGTCGGGCCCTCCACCACAGCTCGATTTCTGCTGCAACCATCATCGGCTTGACGTTGGTCGACAAGGTTCAGATGATGTGCATTATGGGAATTGCGGGGGTCGTGAGTCTGGTGCTCCTGTTACAATGCGGACCAATTGTTGGGACGACTGCAATCGCTGTCGCGACATTCCTTTTCCTCGTCGTTTTCTTCAGACTCAATACTCTTCAACGTATTATGTCGCGATTCAAACTCGGCTTCTTCGAACGACCCGTGATCCAGGACTTTCTTTCTGCCGTGAGCGTTTTCCGACTACATAACCTGATAGTATCCTTTGGTCTGTCAGCTGGATTCTACATTGTCATTTTCCTGCAGATGTTTCTCTTGCTCAATGCCTTTTCGCCGGTCAACGCCGGAGATGCGTTTCTCGGTTTTGCAGCTATGATGTTTCTGAAATCCCTCGTTCCGATATCGCTGGGTGACCTCGGAATCCGGGAGGCAAGTTCGGTGTACTTTTACGCTCTACGGGGAATAGCAAACGCGACAGCTTTGAACGCCTCGTTGCTTCTCTTTGCGATCAACATTCTCCTCCCTTCGCTCATAGGCTTGATCTTCATACCAAGGCAGCGATCGAATGGTTGAGCTTGCCATCATATGCCTTCTTTTGGTCTTTCTGCTTTACTATTTGACATTCCTGTGGAGCATTTGGAAAGGTCTATCATCTTTGTCAACTCCCAGTTCCGATTCGACGCCCTTTTCAAGTGTTATCATCGCTGCTCGAAATGAAGAGAAGAACATAGAACAGTGCCTTCGCGCATTGATTGAGCAAAGCTACAATACACAGAGGTTCGAGGTCATCGTCGTCGACGATCACTCTCAGGACAATACCGTCCAGCTTGCGACCCGTCTGGCTGGATCGATTTCCGATCCGAAGATCACCGTGGTTTCGATGAAGGAGCAATCGGGCAAACCTGCTGCCATAGCGCATGGCGTCTCGATTTCAAAAGGGCAGGTCATCCTCTGCACGGATGCCGATTGTACCGTCCCGAAGGAGTGGATCGATTCTATGGTAGGCTGTTTCGAGCCTACCGTCGCCTTTGTCTCCGGACCGGTACTCGAGCGCCCCTCAGGCTCTCTGATCTCCCGTCTCCAAGCTTTCGAATACTTTAGCTTGACTACGACTGCGGCTGGTCTGATCGGCTCCGGCAAACCAATCATCTGCAGTGGCGCTAGCATAGCGTATCGCAAATCCGCTTTCACGCTTGTGAATGGCTATGGCGATCATTCCTCTTCTTGCGACGACGAGACTTTGATGCAAAGGATAGTACTACGAAACGCCGGAAGAGTTGTCTTCAATCTAGACGCGGCAGCGATTGTTTCAACCGAGACACCGTTGAGCCTCTCCGAATTCTGGCGTCAAAGGACTCGATGGGCAACGAAGAAAAGTCGATACGAGGACACATCAATTCTCCGGCGATTGCTGCTCCTGTACGGATTCTTTTTTGTGCTATTTGCGGTCGGCGCAGTTGCTTTGTTTGAACCCGACCTGCGGCTCCCCGTCGTAGCAGTACTACTGCTTAAAGTCTCGACTGAGTTTCTTGTTCTCTCTCAGGGAGCGCGACACTTTCGTCAGCCCCTGCCTGTCGGGCAGTTTCTGATTGCAGAGCTTTTTCACGTTCCTTATATTGCAGTCGCAGGATTGATTGGACAGTTCAGTTCTCTTCGCTGGAAAGATCGGAACCTTGACCGATGAGTTTCTTCTATAGAAGCGTTGCAGCTTCCATTTTTCCGTCGATTCTGTGGCACACGAATGATCCGACGGTCCATTTGACTTTTGATGATGGACCTCACCCGAACGCGACTCCAATTGTACTCGACATTTTAAAGAGCAGACATCTCAAGGCCACGTTTTTTCTACTTGGGGGAAACGTTGTGCGATATCCGGATCTGGTCCGAGAGATCAACAATCAGGGCCACTCTGTTGGCAATCATGCGCTGACGCACGCAAGCCTGCTGTTGAAGCCTTTCTTGTGGCAATTGCGTCAGATTGAAGAAACGAACAAGATCATCCGGCAGACGATCGGAATCACGCCTCGGTTATTCCGACCCCCTTTCGGTCGATTCGATCTTGGCACGATCAAAGCAGCCTCGTCCCATCGTTTGAAAACAGTAATGTGGGATGTGGACGCAAGGGACTATTCGGCTTCAGGCAATCAAGCGATCGTTCGGCGAGTGTGCCGCCAAACTGTGCCCGGTTCAATCGTCTTGTTCCATGATAATGACTCAACATCAGCAACACTCCCAGACTATCTGAATCCCATCTTGGACAACCTTGAACATCGCAATCTGAAGTTCTCTCCACTCGTTCTATGATTCCAGAATACTTCTTGATAGGTTTTCTCGTGCTTTATCTCATTCAAGTGGCGGTCTTTGCCGTTGCTGCGAGAAGGCCGCGAGATGAGCAGGGGAACACCTCTCAGCCATTTGTTTCAGTGCTCATCGCCGCCCGGAACGAAGATCACAACCTGACCGAATGTCTCGAATCCGTCCTCCACCAAAGCTACGACGCAGGGCGATTTGAAGTCATCGTCATCAACGA
>JBGPAN010000225.1:0-6767 GCA_041480785.1 Bacteroidota bacterium
GATGAATACATCACCGCCTACTATGCAATGCGGCAACGCAAAGGGCTTACCCGCGTCGACGCCGAGCATCAGATGAAAACACACAATGTGTTTGGCATGATGATGGTCGAGATGGATGATGCGGACGGTCTGATTTCCGGGCTCACGCAACACTATCCGGAGACTGTTCGTCCGGCCCTGCAGATCATCGGCAGGAAGGATGGGGCACGGATTATCGCCGGACTCTATATGATGGTCTTCAAGAATCAGACGATCTTCATTGCAGATGCAACGGTCAACATCGAGCCAAGCTCAGAGGATCTGGCGGAGATTGCGCTTCTCGCCGCCGAGAAAGTGAAGCAGATGGACATGGATCCGCGGGTCGCAATGTTGTCGTTCAGTAATTTTGGTGGCACGAAGCACCCGTTGGCTGAGAAGGTCCGAATCGCGACCGAAATTGTGAAACGTCGTGCACCGGGTCTCGTTGTCGATGGTGAGGTACAGGCGGACACGGCAGTCTCTGCAGAGATCATTTCGGAGGTTTACCCGTTCACTTCGTTGAAGAGTCCGGCGAATGTTCTCATTTGCCCGGATCTCACTTCAGCGAACATCGCCTACAAGCTGCTGGCGAAACTTGGCGGCGCGGTGGCGATCGGGCCAATGTTGGTTGGTATGAGGAAGCCTGTCTATCTCCTGATCCCGGGCTCTGATGTGGCTGACATCGTCAACATCACTGCAATGGCCGTCTTTGAGTCTCAGCAACAGAACAAGCCTGGTCAAAAAGGAGGAGAACTCCTCGGCCGCTTGAAGGCCTCGATGCAGGATGTGGAGGTGAAGTAGTAGTTTCGGGGGAGTCTTTGGCCCAGATGATTGAGGCCCAAGCTTCTCCCTTCTTCAGAATTGAGAATGTGAGGCTTGCCTTTTTCTTACATCTTTTGCGAAAATATCCTTGTCGGGTTCGCAAAAGTGAATGGCAAACCTCACATTTCTCTTTGTTGGCCCTCACTTCTAGCTCATAATCCCACAGCGACATTGGAATGATTCTTGCACCGTATAATCCACTTGATCTCAGAAGATGTCCATTTTTAAAGCAAAACCACGGAGGGAAAGGCCATGAAAAGCCTCTTGTCAGTCCTACGTTTTTCTCTCATTGTCGTCCTGACGATGTCATTGTTCGTCTCCTTCAATGGCTGCTCAAAGAAGGAAGAGCCGAAGCAGCAGGCAAAAGTTGAGCAGAAGCAAGAGGGAAAAGCTACCGCCACCATCGAAAACCTCAAATTGGGATATTCATCTGAGGTGAAGCACGCGTCGTGGTATGAGACGTTTGCCAAGCAGGCCCAGAAGGAAAACAAGGTTGAAGTTGCCGCCATGTTTCGCGCACTTTCTCAGTCGGAAAAAGTCCACGCTGACAACTTAGCGAATCTCTTGAAAGCCAGAGGCGTGGAGCCGGTCGCTCCCACAGTGGAAGCCCCCCCAGCCGGAAAAACGAAACAGTATTTGAAAATGGCGTTGAGCAGTGAGGGTGTGGAAACGGAGTCGATGTACCCTGCATTCGTCCAAAAAGCGGAACTTGAGCAGGATTCTGTCGCTGCACAGATGTTTAAACAAACACTTGGGGCCGATGAACGACATGGCAGGCTTCTCAAAAGAGCGATGGAGCAGGAAACAAATATTTCTCGCCTCCCGTACATGATGTGTCCGAAGTGTGGCTACATCTCGGGGTCAGACAAAGATGAAGAATGCCGTGTATGCAAAGCAAAGAAAGAGACATTCAAGAAACTCTGAGCAGAGGAGCACATCAGGTCCGCTGTTCATGTCACCATAGCTCTACATATCGAACGACCAATAGATTCCAATGTCGACACTGAAGACGTATCGAATCGAAAGTGATACTCTCAACGAACTCATACAAGAACTCCGAAAAGAAAAGTACGTAGTAGTCGGCCCGACTATTCGTGGGACGGCAATCGTCCTCGACGAAATAACTTCTGCATCACAACTTCCCATCGGCAAAACCGATGAGCAGTCACCCGCTCAGTACCGTCTCAATGATAGGGCGGATCAGGCATATTTTGGCTATTCGGCCGGACCGCATTCATGGAAGCGGTATCTCTTTCCCCCTGTCCTGAGCCTCTTTAAAGCGAAGCAGAGCGAAAAAGGATTCCAGGTCTCTGACGAGGCGAATGCCCAGAAGGACGTGGATCGGTATGCGCTTCTCGGCGTTCGTGCGTGTGACCTGAGCGCCATCCACATCCAGGACCAGGTCTTTGGCGGTGGCACCTACAAGGATCCTGCGTACCTTCGATCGAGAAACCAGGCATTTATCGTTGCCGTCAACTGCACGCGCGCTGGGGGCACATGTTTCTGCTCGTCTGTGCGCACTGGACCGCGCGCACGAGTGGGTTTCGACCTGGCGCTGAGCGAGGTCATCGACAACGAGCACTATTTCCTCGTGGAAGTTGGCACGGAACGGGGTGAAGAAGTGATGAGTACCGTGAGCCGACGACCTGCAGGTGACAATGAGGTCGAGAAAGCTGATCGGCTGATTCGCGCTGCCGCGCAACTGACAGGACGCTCCCTCGAACCGGATAACACTAGGGAGATCCTGTATCAAAACACGGAGCACCCCCGGTGGGACGTCGTTGCGGCTCGATGTCTCTCGTGTGCAAACTGCACGATGGTTTGTCCGACGTGTTTCTGCGCCACGGTTGAAGACACCACCGATCTCACGGGGACAGAAGCCCAACGGACCCGCAAATGGGATTCTTGTTTCACGATGGACTTTTCTTATATCCACGGAGGAAGCGTTCGCCCCTCGTCCAAAGGACGATATCGCCATTGGCTCACTCATAAGCTCGCTTCCTGGGTCGACCAGTTCGGCACGATCGGCTGTGTGGGATGCGGCCGTTGTATTACGTGGTGTCCGGTGGGGATCGATATCACAGAAGAATTTCGAGTTATCCGCGAAACATATCTTATGACCAGCCGCGCAAGTTCAACCAAGGAGACTACTCATGGAAACTCTTGAACGCATTCTCGGCCAACATCCCTTCTTCAAGGACCTCGGACCAGAGTACCTGCAGCTCGTAACCGGCTGCGCATCGAATGTCCGGTTCGAACAAGATAATTTGATATTCCGCGAAGGGGAGGAAGCGAATCAATTCTATCTCATCCGGGAAGGGCGGGTCGCGCTTCAAGTGTTCTCTCCAGAACGAGGCCACATTACGGTCGAGACGCTCGGAGAAGGCGACATTCTGGGTTGGTCTTGGCTGATTCCTCCGTATAATTGGCACTTCGACGCAAAGGCGGTCGATCTGACCCGAGCCATTGCTCTCGACGGAAAATGCCTGCGCCGCAAATGTGAGGAAGATCATAATCTTGGATATGAAATCCTCAAGCGCTTCGCACATATCATCGAACAGCGACTTGAATCCACTCGACTACAACTCCTTGATCTCTATGGCGTCCGTTCTTGACATTTCAACTCATACAACTCTCGTTTCCGCGGGCCCGATGGTGCCGCGACCGTTTGTGATCAAACGGTTTCGCAAGGAAACGGACGATACGTTTACCCTCGAA
Organism: Bacteroidota bacterium; assembly: GCA_041480785.1. GTDB lineage: Bacteria > Bacteroidota > Ignavibacteria > UBA10030 > UBA10030 > UBA9647. The sequence goes on from JBGPAN010000225.1 coordinate 3,559, forward strand.
CTCGAGCCGAACGAGGGCCGCTCCCGGTTTGCTTTCAGTCCCGGTCAGTTCAACATGGTCTATGTCTACGGAGTTGGCGAGGTGCCGATCTCCATCAGTGGATCGCCCTCGACACACGGATTGATCCATACCACGCGTGCGGTCGGGACCGTCACAAAAGCAATGGCGAAGCTCAAGAAAGGCGATGTCGTTGGGATTCGTGGTCCGTTTGGCACAACGTGGCCAGTGAAGGAAGCGCGTTCTCACGACGTTGTCGTCGTTGCTGGAGGCATCGGCCTTCCGCCGCTCAGAGGAGCAATCTACGAGATTCTCGCGAATCGAAAAGACTATGGCAAAGTTGTGTTGCTCTACGGTGTCCGGACACCGGCGGATATCCTTTTCAAAGACGAATTGGAACAGTGGCGTGCCCGGTTCGATATGGAAGCATTCATCACGGTCGATCGGGCGGTCGCCGATTGGAGAGGGAACGTTGGCGTTGTGACCACGTTGATCTCGAAGGCCGGATTCGATCCTCAGAATACGATTGCCATGGTCGTCGGGCCTGAGGTGATGATGAGGTTTACCGCTCTTGAGTTCATCAAACGTGGCGTCAAAGCCGACTCAATCTATCTGTCCATGGAGCGGAATATGAAGTGCGGAATCGGCCTTTGCGGGCATTGCCAGTTCGGTCCGCTGTTCGTGTGCAAAGACGGACCGGTGTTCCGCTATACTCAAATCAAAGACCTGCTGGTGAAGTGGGAAATCTGAGAACCTGTACAGATTCGAACTGGTGCAGCATACAGCAGTTGAACAAGTACAATCAGAAATGAACTGAGATCCTCCGAGAAATCATGAAGAAATTACGAAAACCAAAACTGGCAGTCTGGAAGTTCTCTTCGTGTGACGGATGCCAATTGAGCCTTCTGGATTGCGAAGATGAGCTTCTTGCTGTCGCTGAGAACATTGAAATAGCGAATTTCGTCGAGGCCTCAAGAAATGTCGTGAAAGGCCCCTACGATCTTTCACTCGTAGAAGGCTCGATCACGACTCCCCATGATGCTGAACGGATTCATCAGGTGCGACGGTCGTCGAAGGTCCTGGTAACGATCGGTGCCTGTGCCACTGCCGGGGGAATACAGGCCCTCCGGAATTTCAAGGATGTTCGGGAATTTACCTCGATCGTTTACGCGACACCGGCATTCATCGAAACTCTGAACAAGTCGACAGCGATCGCAGATCACGTGTCTGTCGATTTTGAGCTTCGGGGATGTCCGATCAGCAAGCATCAGCTCGTAGAAGTGTTGAGTGCGTTCCTCAATGGCCGCAAGCCTGCCACCTCAACGTATAGCGTCTGTGTTGAATGCAAGCGCCGCGGAACTGTGTGCGGACTTGTAACAAATGGACCTCCTTGCCTGGGGCCTGTAACGCAGGCCGGATGTGACGCCTTGTGTCCTTCGTACAATAGGGGATGCTTCGGTTGCTTCGGTCCGAAAGAAACACCAAATACCGCCTCGTTGGCATCGTACTGGAAGACTCTCGGGATGAAGAATTCAGATCTTCTCAGACTCTTTCGCAGCTACAACGCATACGCAGAATCGTTCCGGAAAGAAAGCGAAGCGCATGAAAAGTAGATCGGTCAAGGTTGACTACCTCGCCAGGGTTGAAGGTGAAGGGGGAATTTCTATCAAGATTCAGGACAAGCTCGTTACGGATGTCAAGTTCGATATCTTTGAACCACCACGGTTTTTTGAGGCATTCCTCAGGGGTAGGTATTTCACAGAAGCGCCTGATATCACGGCGCGCATTTGCGGCATTTGTCCCGTTGCCTATCAGATGAGCTCCATTCACGCTATGGAGAACGCCTGCGGTGTGACGGTCACGGGCCAGCTCAGAGCTCTTCGGCGACTGATCTATTGCGGAGAATGGATCGAAAGCCATGCTCTGCATGTGTTCATGTTGCATGCACCCGATTTTCTTGGGTACGAGGATGTGCTTCAAATGGCGCGGGACCATGGCGACGTCGTGAAGAAAGCGCTCAAACTCAAGAAGAGTGGCAATGAGCTGGTTGCTTTGGTCGGCGGACGAGAGATCCATCCCATCAATGTGAAGGTCGGGGGGTTCTATCGAGTGCCGACAAAGCCGGAACTCATTGGTCTGGTTGATCGATTGAAGTGGGCACGCGATGCAGCCCTGGAAGCAGTTCAATTGACGGCGACATTCCCATTCCCCGATTTCGAACGGGACTATGAATTTGTGTCCCTGCGCCATGAGAGCGAATATCCTTTCAATGAAGGCAGGCTTGTTTCCAACAAGGGCCTTAACATTCCAATATCGGAATACGAGAATCACTTTGCCGAGGAGCACGTTTCGCATTCGAACGCGCTGCATTCGGTCTTGAAATCTCGCGGTGCATATCATGTCGGGCCTTTGGCACGATTCAATCTGAACTTCGATCGACTCACTCCCACAGCTCAGGAAGCGGCGAAGTCTGTTGGCCTCATTCCGCCAATTACGAACCCATTCAAAAGTATCATAGTTCGCAGCGTGGAGACCGTTTACGCGTGCGAAGAAGCCCTCCGGATCATCCATGAATATGAAATGCCTGAGGCACCTTCAGTCGATGTTCAGCCGAAACCCTCGGTAGGATACGGATGTACGGAAGCTCCGCGCGGCTTTCTTTACCATCGCTATCGAATCAACGAAAAGGGGCTGATCACGGAAGCGAAGATTATACCCCCGACATCCCAGAACCAGAAGACGATGGAACAGGATCTGAGGGAGTTCGTGCCGCCGCGGCTGAACCTGACGCAGGAAAAGCTCACATGGCAATGCGAACAGGCGATCCGCAACTATGACCCGTGTATTTCGTGTGCCACGCATTTCATCCGCCTGGAGGTCGAGTAGCTGAAGCGTCGGCTGCAAAATCATCCGGCGAACTCGATCTCCGAAGCACAAGGCATCGCTGAGAGAACAAACTTCCATTCATAGGGAGGCAGCTATGGCCAAGATGACTGATCTGTTGCGATATCTGACCAGCAATAAGGTCGATTTCCAGGTGATCGAACACGACCCGGCCTTTTCGGCACACGACGTGGCTTTGGTGACGCATGTACCGGAAGGGGAAATGGCGAAGGCTATAGTCGTCCGGATCGACGATCATTTCTGGATGGCGGTTCTTCGTTCTGATAAACGACTCAACCAACAAATGATCAGAAGGGTCTTTGGAGCAA
>JBGPAN010000226.1:0-6767 GCA_041480785.1 Bacteroidota bacterium
CAGTAATGACGGAGGCACGACAAACCCCGCCTGGTGCAAGACCAAGCATGTCACGCTTGAGGTGGCCCGTTTCATCCTGCACCTCGTGTGCAGGTGCGTGACGGGTAGGTCGCCTAGAGAAATGACTGCCTCATCTCGTTTCAACTTCGGTTGGGGCGGGATTAGACAGAATTCGGCTTATCGGCCGGCCGCTCCCTGCCCTTTCATGATTTCAACACAATATGACTCCTATTCGCGAATATCGTTGGACTTTTCCCAAGACCGAACTTTCACCTGAGGACTTGGAGAAAATCAAGAAGCTGACTGATGAACTCGGCATTTCGCCAGTGCTTGCCGAGATTCTCATGCGTCGAGGAGTCGAGTCCTTCGACCAAGCCAAATCGTATTTCCGGCCAACGCTTGACGACCTTCTAGACCCCTACCTGATGGACGGGATGGAGAGGGCTGTCGAGAGAATCGTCCATGCAATTTCCTCAAAGCAGAAGATCCTTGTCTATGGCGATTATGACGTAGACGGAACGAATAGCACGGCACTGCTGTGGACCTTTCTCAACAGCATTCATGCCGAGACAGAATACTTCATCCCTGATCGCATCAAGGACGGATATGGTCTTTCGATTCCGGGAGTCGAGCGTGCTCACCAGCGGGGCGTGCAACTGCTGATTTCTGTGGATTGTGGAATCACTGCCATCAAACCAGTTGAACGTGCACGTGAACTCGGGATCGAGACGATCATCTCAGATCATCATGAACCGGGCGATGCAATCCCCGACGCATATGCCGTTCTCGATCCGCTCAAGCCAGGATGTCAATACCCGTACAAAAATCTCTGCGGATGCAGCGTCGCCTTCAAGCTTGTCCAGGCTCTTTCTCAACACCCCGTGATCCATCCTCTTCTCGAAGACGGAGATCAATCGCTCTACCGTTATCTTGACTTTGTCACGCTCGCGACGACTGCCGATATCGTCAACCTCACTGGGGAGAACCGGGTCTTTGTGAAGCTTGGACTTGAGCTCCTCAATACAAACCCCCGGCCAGGTGTTCACGCTCTTATTGAAACGTCGGGGCTCAAGCTTGGTAACATCACTTCGGGGCAGATCGTCTTTGTGCTGGCACCGCGAATCAACGCGGTTGGCCGACTCGGCGATGCAACCCGGGCAGTGGAACTTCTCACGTCGGAATCATTTACCCTTGCGCTCGAACGGGCCAGGGTCTTTGAGGATGAAAACCGGAACCGTCGGAAGATCGACGAAGACACCTTCCTCGAGGCACAGGAAATCGTTGAGAAGTATCTCGATATCGAGAATGAAGGCGCGATCATTTTGCATCAGGAGACCTGGCATCCCGGGGTCATCGGCATCGTCGCTTCCCGCCTGGTCGAGCGATACTACCGCCCGACGATCATGATGACAACGGTGGACGGTGTGGCAAAGGGATCGGCACGAAGCGTATCCGGTTTCGATATCTATCAGGCGCTGAAACGATGTGAAGACAAGCTTGTGCAATTCGGCGGACACAAGTACGCTGCAGGACTCTCGGTCGAACTCGACAGGCTTGATGAATTCAAAGAGGCATTTCATGCTGTTGCCAAGGAGCTGTTGACGGGAGATCTTCTCACTCCTGAGATCCGCATCGACGCAGAACTGCCGCTGAAGGAATTGACTCCCAAGTTCGTCAGGATTCTGAGTCAGTTTGCTCCATTCGGTCCGGGCAACATGCGACCAGTGTTCGTGGCACGAAATGTGGAGTTGTATGGTTCACCCCGGATTGTTGGCAAGAATCATTTGAAGCTCAAGGTGAAGGCGAATGGTCAGGTGTTCGATGCGATTGGATTCAACCTCGGCGCATTGATGGAGAAGCTGATGAACGGTCGCAGAAACATCGACATTGCTTTTTCTCTTGATGAAGGAGAGTATGCAGGCGAGGCAGTCCCTCAACTGAAGATCAGGGATCTGAAGTAGACTACCCAATCATCGTAGCGGTCAGAACATATTCTCAAGGGCAACACGTATGTCAGGTCATTCGAAATGGCAGCAGATCCGGCGAAAAAAAGCCGTGACGGATGCGAAACGCGGCAAGATGTTCACCCAAATCATTAAGGAAATCACCATCGCCACCCGGCTTGGAGGGGGCGATCCAGACGGCAATCCGCGTCTTCGGCTCGCAATCGACAAAGCAAAGGGCGCCAACATGCCCGCTGAGAATATCAAGAGGGCCATCATGAAAGGGACCGGCGAACTCCCGGGAATGGCATACGAAGATGCAATGTACGAAGCCTACGGACCTGCGGGAGTCGCGCTCCTCATTGAAGCTGTGACCGACAACAAGACGCGAACCGTCAACGATATTCGCTACGTTCTGGATCGCAACCACGGAAAGCTCGCAGCGGCGGGTGCTGTTGCTTACCAATTTCACCGCAAAGGTCAGATCACAGTTCTCGTAAGCAAGATTGGCGAAGACGATCTGATGGGGCTCATTCTCGACGCCGGGGCGGAAGACATGTCATCGGATGGGGAGCACTATCTGATCACCACTCCTCCCGATGCATTCGAACAGGTGAAGAAGGCGATCGAGAGCAAGCAGATCCCGATTGATCACGCAGAAATGCAGATGGTCCCGGAAAACACCATCAAGGTCGAGGGCAAAGATGCCGAGAACCTTCTCAAGTTGATCGAAGGTCTTGAGGATCACGACGACATCCAGCACGTCTACGGCAATTTTGATATTGACGAAAGTGTGCTTGCCTCGTTGAATGCGAGCTGATCCGACTACGACTATGATCATACTTGGCGTTGATCCTGGAACCCTTGTGACCGGCTATGGAGTGATCGAGGAGCGAAATGGCAAGTTCAAGGTTCTCGCGTGTGACATTGTCAAGAACCGGAGCGAGCAATCGATGCCCATCCGGTTGAGGGCCATCTATTCGACCCTCTGCAAGGTCATCGAGCGTTATCACCCTGATGAGTTCGCCATCGAAACCGCCTTCTATGGCAAGAACGCTCAATCGGCGATGAAACTCGGGCACGCCCGAGGGGTGTCGATCCTCGCCGCCGTCAATGCTGAGATTCCAACATCCGAATACTCTCCGCGTGAGGTGAAGCGAGCGGTGGTCGGCAGCGGAGCAGCTTCCAAAGATCAGGTCAGTTACATGATTCAATCCATTCTCAACCTGAAATCTGCCCCAAAATACTATGACGCAACGGATGCTCTCGCTGTCGCGCTCTGCCATTACCACAAGTCCGCGAAGCCGCGTCGATCGAGAAAGGGCGTCACCGAACCGGGGCATGCCCCTCGCACCTGGCGATCGTATGTTCAAGCTCATCCGGAAAAAATAGCGAGACCTCGATGATCGCATCGCTGACAGGCGTTCTCAAGAGCAAGAATCCGACGGAAATACTCATCGACGTCAACGGAGTCGGCTATTCGGTCACGATACCGCTGTCGACGTATGAAAGACTCGGAGAGGTCGAATCGAAAGTCACCCTCCTCACCCATCTTCATGTGCGGGAAGATGCGATGCAGTTGTTCGGATTTGCATCGCCAGATGAGCGGTTCTTCTTCAAGCTCCTCATCACCGTCAATGGCATCGGCCCAAAGATCGCTCAAGGAATTCTTTCCGGAATCACGGTTGCGGACTTGAAGCAGCACATTGCACAGGAGAATATTTCTGCTCTGACAGCAATTCCGGGCGTGGGCAGGAAGACCGCCGAGAGGCTCATCATCGAACTCCGTGACAAGATCGGCAAGATTGGCCCATCTTCATCGGGCTCGATTCCGTTGGAGGGAGAAGACGCCGATCTGCGACAGCAAGCTCTCCTGGCACTCACTTCACTCGGCTACAACCGACCGATCGCAGAGAAAGCACTGCGGCAAGTGTTCATGGAGACGAAGGGCGAAAAACTCTCTCTCCAGGATCTGATCAAGAGGGCTCTTCGCACCACCAGCACGATGTAAACACGTGACATTCTCGTTGATGTTTGATATTCACTCCCCTTCTTGTTACTTTCTTGCACCATGAGGAAATCAGACCACACATCACCGGAGCGGTTGGAAAACGAACTAGAGCTCGATCAGACTCTGCGGCCGAAGCGGCTTGATGAATTTGATGGACAAAAAAAGCTCGTCGACAATTTGCGGGTGTTTATCTCAGCAGCGCGACAACGCAACGAGCCCCTCGACCATGTCCTTCTCACAGGACCGCCAGGACTCGGAAAGACCACGCTTGCCTTCATTGTGGCGAACGAGATGGGGGTCGGCATCAAGGTGACTTCTGGCCCTGCCCTCGAAAAACCCGGCGACCTTGCCGGCATCCTGACTTCCCTCCAGAAAGGGGAGGTTCTGTTCATCGACGAGATCCACAGGGTGCCTGTCAAAATCGAGGAATATCTTTACTCCGCAATGGAAGAATTTCGGGTGGATATCATCATCGACAGCGGCCCAGGCGCAAAAACGATTTCACTGAACCTCGAGCCTTTCACGCTGGTCGGCGCCACAACCCGAGCCGGACTTTTGAGTTCACCGCTGCGGTCGAGATTTGGAATCACCAACAGACTCGACTATTACAATGTGGCTCAGCTCCAGGGAATTGTTGCACGATCAGCGAAGATACTGGGGATCGAAACCACACCGGATGCGCCGCCGGAGATCGCACAGCGTTCCCGCGGAACCCCCAGGATAGCGAACAGACTTCTGAAACGCTGCAGGGACTTCGCTCAGGCAGAGAACAAACTGGCCCATCACCACGGAGTTGTTACATTTGAGGTTGCACAGTATTCGCTGCGCGCTCTCGAAGTGGACGAGTACGGGTTGGACGAGATGGATAAACGGATCCTTCAGACTATCATCGAGAAGTACAGTGGGGGACCCGTTGGACTCAATACTCTTGCTGTGGCGGTTGGAGAGGAGTCGGGAACGATCGAGGAAGTGTACGAACCCTACCTGATTCAGGAAGGATTTCTCAAACGCACTCCCCGTGGCCGGGAAGCGACATCGATGGCTTATAAACATTTCGGCGCCCTGAAAAAGGCTCCCGGACAAGACACGCTGTTCTGATCCCCTCAGTTTTTCTCACGCCTTGAACTTCCTGAGATATCTTAACACCGAAATCATATCTTTCGGCAGTGCTGCCGAAAAACTGACATGCTCTACGGTTTGAGGGTGCGTTAGCGATATCACATCTGCGTGGAGCGCCGTCCGATCAAGCAGAGGTTTTTCATCGCCTGTCGATTTGTACCCATGCTTGATGTCTGACAGATAGAATCCTCTCCCATCACCATAGAGCTTGTCGGCAATCAGTGGCGTTCCCAAGGATTTCAGATGGGCCCGAATTTGGTGCATCCAATCTGTTTTCGGACTCAGTTCAAGGAATGAGTATCCCTGAAACCGCTCAACAACTTTGTATCTCGTGATGGCTTCCTTGCCCGACTTCCTGTTCACTCTCATCACACCCGGATTTCTTGGAATCTCCTCGAGCGGCAGGTCGATCTCCCCTTCTTCGGAGGCCGGAGCGCCCAGGGCAATACCAGAATAGGTTTTTTCCACGAGCCTCTTTTCGAACTGCGCGCTCATCGCAGCGTGAGCCTCGGCTGTCTTCGCAAAGACGATGATGCCGCTGGTTTCCTTGTCAATCCAGTGAACGACAAAGATCTTGCCAAGCTCCTCCTGGAGAATTCCATAGAGGTTTGGCAGCTCGTGCCGGAATCGGTCGGGGAGTACAAGGAGACCATGCGGCTTGTTCAGGACAAGGATCTGATCATCTTCGCTGACAATCTCCGAACCGGTGGATTCCAGCCGCCATTTGAGTTTTCGATTCATGCTTGGATTCAAAATAGATGTTCACTCAGAAAGAAACAAGCGCCGAGTCGCGCTGCACATCGGTCATCTGCGGTCCGATTGAAACTCTGGGCAATAAGTTATACCTTTGCCTCACACAAAGTTTCCGCGATCCATCCACTTTTCCATTTTTGCCCCTTCAAATGAAAACGCGATTTCAAGTCACTCTCGTGATACTCGTCCTTCTCGGACAATGCGCCGTTGCGAGACAACTGGATAGCGCCAAGGTTGCCTCTCAGAATCCGTCACCAATGACAGACGAAACTCGAAAGCATGAGCGCATCGAACAGAAGGAGTACCCGGGAGTTGTCTTCGAAATCCGCAGTCTTTTCTCGAAGCCTGTCCAATTGTTCGTACCACAAAAGAGCCTGAAAGCCAGGACATTTGACCTTGTCATCCACTTTCATGGCGCGCCCTATGTCACCGAATTCGCAGCTTCAAACTGCAGTGGAGACATCATTGCAGTGACGTTGAGCATCGGTTCGGGATCCAAGGCCTACAACGATGCATTTCAGGATACGACGAAGTTCAGATCGCTTGTTGATTCAATAGTAGCGGAGACGAAGAAGCAACTCAAGCATGACATGAAGCTGAGGCGTGTCATCCTGAGCGGATTTAGCGCCGGCTACGGGGCAATCCGTAGAATTATTTCATCCGAATGGAACTTTGCGAGAGTGGACGCCATTCTCCTTCTCGACGGTTTTCACACAAGCTACATCCCCGAGAGGAAGGTTCTGGCTGAGGGAGGACGAATTGATTCGACGGGCCTTCTGTCCTACACCAAGTATGCGCAGGAGGCCACGGCAAAGCAATCACGGAAAAGGTTCCTGATCACACATTCTGAGATTTTTCCTGGTACGTTCGTCAGCACAACGGAGGCAACTGACTATCTTCTTCACACTCTCTCCCTGAAACGTACGCCCGTCTTGAAATGG
>JBGPAN010000227.1:0-6763 GCA_041480785.1 Bacteroidota bacterium
GACCCTCGGCAACTTGGTTGCTGTATGGCAGAACAACCTCAAACGACTTCTGGCGTACTCCAGCATCGCACACGCCGGCTACATGTTGATGGGGCTTGCTATTCTGAGTGACAAAGGCATTGCAGCAGTGCTGATCTATTTCGTGGTCTACATGTTCATGAATCTCGGAGCCTTCTACATCGTGATGCTCGTCGCCGACAAGACGGGAAGCGAGGACATTGATTCGTACAAAGGCCTTGGATTTCGGTCGCCGTTCGTGGGTGTATCTATGGTGATTTTCTTCATTTCGCTGGCGGGCTTGCCCCCCACAGCCGGATTCATCGGAAAGCTCTTTATCTTCGCTTCTTTGCTCGATGCAAAATGGGTATGGCTTGCTATCGTTGGTGCTATCAACAGCGTGATTTCCCTTTATTACTACGTGCGAGTCGTTCGCAACATGTTCTTGCGTGACCCTGAAGCGAATTCAGGCCCACTGACATTCAGCGTTCCGCAGATCACACTTGTTCTGCTTCTCGTTGTCCCCACGCTCCTCTTTGGGTTGTATTATTCGCCAATTGTCGAACTTGCGAATGCCTCTGCCACGATGCTAGGGGTTCATTAGGCAGGGTCTCAATCTGAAACAACGCCGATTTCAGACAGCCTTCCAGCGCCCAAAACGTTGGGAGGCTGTTGCGTTTCTGCGACAAGTTGCTTACAATCTCGTGAGAGGTGAACTGTGGTAGAACCGAACCGATTGAGATTGTTGCTGGTCGACGACGAACCGTCCTACGTCAAGGTCGTTGCCCTTGGCTTGAGGGAGGAGTACGGCATGGAGGTCGTCGTGGCTTCGAGTGGGCAAGAGGCGATCGATTTTCTGTTGTCGGAGAAGGATGGCTTTGATGTGGTCGTCTTGGATTACAGGATGCCTGGACTTTCAGGCTTGGATGTTCTGCGCTGGATGAACAGATTTGGGGTTGAAACGCCAGCTCTTATGCTGACGGCGGCCGGCTCTGAGACGATTGCCGTCGAATCCATGAAACTCGGTGCCTACGATTATTGCCGCAAAGAAGATACCGACATTCAGCATCTCGCGAATCTTGTTCGCGCCACCCACGAACGTCATTTGTTCCGCGTAACGAGCGTGTTGGAGGAAGAGCGGACAAGAGAGATTACGCTGAACAAGGAAGCGACCGACAAGGTCAATGATGTGATCAATGCGATCACACCGGCATTGAACTCGGCCTTTGCGAACATTGCTGTAGACCTGGAGGTAAATCAGGAGCAGCTCTTTGCCGGCCTTCCCCCAGGCGAACAGAGCCGTCTGAGACAGCTGTTCCTCAATGTGCAGAAGGAAGTGTTGAGGATAGAAGCTGGTGTTCGCGGTCTTCTTGCGCTCTACAAGCTACTCTACGCTCGCTATCCCGAATCGAAGGAAATCGAACGAATCCGAACAGAGTTCGAGGAACGGGCGAACAGCGAAAATTGAGCTCTGCAATCCCCCTGACTCAGACCTTCCTGCGCGTTGATTTGCGGTGGGTTTTTTCGTAAATCAATCTCACACCGTCCAGAACGAGTGAAGGTACGGATTTCGCAATGGTCTTTGATCGGCTTGCCATGAGTTGCGAGAATCCACCTGTGGCAACGACCGTCGCCTTCTTTTCACCCCACTTCTGAAGGTCCTGCTGTATTCTCCCTACCATCCCTTCCATGGCATCGACCGCACCAAACAAGATCCCTGCCTGCATTGCGGAGACAGTATCTCTTCCAACGACCGTCTTCGGGAAGTGCAGCTCGATCTTGGGGAGCTTTGCCGCTCTCCTGTGCAGATCGACCGCCGATGTTTCGACTCCGGGAGCGATGACACCGCCAAGGTAGTCTCCAGTCGCTGAGACGACATCGTACGTCGTGGCCGTTCCGAAATCGATAATAATCAATGGACCGCCGAATGCCGCGAATCCGGCCACTGCGTCACAGATTCTGTCGGCGCCTACTGAATGGGGATCATCATAGTTGATCTTGATGCCGAGGTTGAGGGACGACGAAATGATCAAGGGCTCCACTCCAAAGTACTTTCTCGCCATGACGGAAAAGACGTCCGTCAGATTCGGCACAACAGATGAGATGCCGACGCCGTCGATCTTCTTGAGCGGGATTCGGGCCTCCTTGAGGAAGAGCTTCACTTGAGTTCCGACTTCATCTTCCGTGCGCTGGAGCATGCTTGTAGCGCGCCAATCTGCCACCAGTTTCGCGTTACGATAAATACCAAAGACTGTATGAGTATTTCCAATATCTATTGCTAAAAGCATCATGTGTCCTTTTCAGAAACTCGAAGAACTGTCTAGGAAACCACGGAAACGTCACCTGCGTAGACGGTTTGGAGGCCTGTGCCCGTTTCAATGACAAGTCCGGCGTCGTGATTCAATCGGCGGGCGATTCCTGACATTGTGTGGTCGTGCTGTTGCACCGTTACAGGTTTCCCGAACATCGTGCAGCGCTTAATCCATTCGGGGACGATAGTGTCGAAATCACCCTGCTGAACCGGCGGGTAGAGCGTATCCAACTCTGAGAGAACCGCTTGAAGTAACTTCCTACGGTCGAATGATCTGCCGGTCTCGATTGCCAGCGAAGTGCCGCGGGAAACAATCTCCTCGGGGAATACTCGTTGATTCACGTTGATCCCTGCCCCAATAACGGCGTAGGACACTTCCGATTGTTGAAAAAGGTTCTCGAGCAGTATACCGCAGAATTTCTTTCCATGGAGAAGGAGGTCGTTCGGCCACTTACATTCAACCGGTTCTCCGATGTGCCGTTCAATCGCACGGGCGATGCCTACAGATGCAAAAAGTGTCAGTAACCCCGCATTCGCAATAGAGATACGGGGTCTCAGCAGGACCGAAAGAAGGAGGTTTTCACCTGGCTCGGAAATCCACGCCCTCCCGAGCCTGCCTCTGCCGCTGGTTTGAAAATCCGCGACGACCACAGCTCCTTCTGCCATACCTGCATCTCCGAGCGTTCGGGCGCACGCGTTCGTGGAATCGATCGTGTCGAAAACGAAGAACTTCTTTCCGACGATCGCGGTGTTAAGTCCTTGCGAGAGTTCCTCTTTTGAATACATCCTCATTACTTCGAGAACATGGACGATCCGACGTTCTTCGCCAGTCTTGTCTTGGCATTGGCGACCTGCCATCCTGTGACATAGATCAAGTGGACGATTCTTTCCATTCGAGGGAATAGGATTTTTTCGATTGTATCGGTCGGCCGGTGATAGTCTGCATGAACACCTGTAAAAAAGAACACAATCGGCACACCGTTGCGCGCGAAATTGAAATGGTCGCTTCTCCGGTAGAACTGCTGAGGGTCTTTATCGTCATTATAAGTGTAGTCGAGAATTAGATTCTCCGATTGCTTGTTGGAGAGCTTCAGGACGCTATCGAGTTGAGTGCTGATCTTGTCTGATCCAATCACGTATACATAGTTCGGATTTTTGAGCTCCTCGTATTTCTGGTCAACACGACCAATCATATCTGTGTTGAGATCGGCAATCGTTTTTTCCAGAGGTATGACGGGATGTTTGACGTACCAGTCAGATCCCAGTAGTCCCTTTTCCTCCCCGACGACTGTCATAAACAGGAGACTTCGTCTTGGCTTTGCGGGGTTTGCGGCGAACGCCTGCGCAAGTTCCAGAACAGTGACTGTCCCGGATCCATCATCATCTGCTCCGGGGAAAACGACCCCATCCCCGGTGATGCCGAGATGATCAAAATGCGCTGTGAACGCAACGATCTCATCCTTGAGCTTTGGATCTGAGCCTTCAAGAAGTCCCAGAACGTTTTCCGTGGTCTTGATTTCCTTTATAGTGGAAATGTCAATCGAAACCGTCGTCTGGTTCAAATTGAGGGGGTGAAATGCACTGTCTTGAGCCGCTGCCTGGCGCAACTGGCCGAGAGATTTTCCGGTTTCTTTTAGATGTTCGTTTGCCAGCCGCGGACTCACAATTGTTGGAAAACTGAAACCGCCGCGTTGTTCGGCCCCAAGCACTCTCATCAATCCAGCGTCGAGCGTGGCGCTCAAGCGGGCTGATAGTCCTTCTATTGAATTGGACCCGGTGTCGTCGGCCACAAAAAGCGTGGCAATGCTTCCTGTGAACTGGGGAACATCGCGACGTCGCCTTGGCGTGACGCTCGTGTCCCTGGCACCGACTTTGCGTCCAGAAAGAGCAACGACGATCTTTCCCTTTGTCAGATTGGAATCAACTTTCGTATCCATGAAGCCGATGAAAATCGCAGGACCGCTAACCGGATTCTCCGGTGTGGAGCGGGGAAAGAAATCCTTTCGAATGAGGAACGGCGTTGAGCCTTGCTTTGTGCTCACCGTGATAGTCGATTTGTCGCTGACTTTCGTAGCTTCAACCTTGAAGTGCTGAAAATATGAGCCGCTGTCGCCAATGGGCTTGAGTCCGATACGCTGAAATTCAGAAGCAATGTATCGGGCCGCTACTTTCTGACCGCGAAATGTCGTCTCTCTCCCCTCAAGTTCCGGTGAAGCGATGAAACTCAGATGTGCTTTGAGATCGCTCGCTGAGATCGCTTTGTAGCCTACAAGAGCATCCTTCGGGATCTTGGGATTCTGTGCAAACGAGAGGGCAAATGGAATCAGAAGTATGGCAAAGAGACGACGCATTGTTTACCTCGTGATCGATGGTTGATGTCTACTTTCGAAGCAAAAAACAGAATACTCAAAACAGGCTTCATAATCAATTGGATCGAATTCTTGGTGGCATCTGAAAAAAAGCAGTCAGACTGACAGAATGGGCAAGACAGCTGCCAAATAGTTCGCCGAACGTCTGCCAATTTGGCTGACAAGTCCACGGTCTTGAAGGCGTAAACAACAGGAGTGCCCCATTCTCGAGCAGTTTCAAACATTTCCGGCTGTGCTCTAATTGGCACACCGATTGCAGACATATGAAGACGCATAGATGCTAACCAGAATCAAACATTAAGAAAGGAAAGTAGTATGCTACTGCGGTTTCAGTATCCAAGAATTCCAAATTACGTCCTGGAGAGTCTGTTCACAACGGACAACCTCATGAGGACAACAAAGTCTCCGGCGATGGACATCGCTGAGCATGAAAATGAGCTCGTCGTGACCGCTGAACTTCCTGGTGTCAAGAAAGACCAGGTGAAGGTCACCTTTGAAAATGGCATTTTGACGGTCGATGGTCAACGAAAACCATACGAGACACCGAAGGATGCGCAGCTTCTGTTGAACGAAATGCAGATTCGGGATTTCAGTCGATCGATCAGGATCAACGTTGAGGTTGATGTTAACAATATCACTGCAGAGCTGGAGGACGGTATTCTCTCTGTGACGCTGCCAAAAATGGAAGAGGCGAAGCCCAAACAAATCGAAGTGAAAGTGAAGTAATCTGTCACATTTTCGTTGGTGTAGTTCATAGAGGATGCAATCGTTGGTCGGGTCCGCTGGTGGGGTGGGCCCGACCCTTCCCAATGAAAGATAGCCAGGATACAGTTCATTCATTGCAGCGGCACGATGCCGTACTCAATACAAAGGAGTAGAACAATATGTCAACAAATTCTAGCAAGATCATCGGAATCGATCTCGGCACAACTAACTCCGTTGTGGCCGTGATGGAAGGGAACGACCCAGTTGTCATCGCAAATGCAGAGGGTGCTCGCACAACTCCTTCTGTGGTCGGATTCCCAAAATCCGGAGAACGGCTCGTCGGTGCTGCTGCTAAACGCCAGGGAGTGACGAACTCGCAAAACACCGTCTATTCAATCAAACGCTTTATGGGGCGGTTCTTCAACGAAGTCAACGAGGAAATGAAGCTCGTGCCCTACAAGGTGGTGCAGGGGGACAATAACACGGCTCGCGTTCAGCTTGGCGACCGCGTCTATTCGCCGCCTGAAATCTCAGCTATGATTCTGCAAAAGATGAAGCAGACGGCTGAGGACTACCTCGGGACGAAGATCACCGAGGCTGTTATCACGGTTCCGGCATACTTCAATGATGCGCAGCGTCAGGCCACCAAAGAAGCAGGGGAAATCGCCGGACTGACCGTTCGCCGCATCATCAATGAGCCGACAGCTGCTGCACTCGCATATGGTCTCGACAAGAAGACAAAGGATTCGAAAGTCGCGGTGTTCGATCTTGGTGGTGGCACATTCGATATCTCCATTCTCGAACTCGGGGATGGTGTGTTCGAAGTGAAATCCACCAATGGCGACACTCACCTTGGCGGCGACAACTTCGACATGCGCGTACTGGACTATATCGCAGACGAATTCAAGAAGCAGGAAAGTATTGATTTGCGGAAAGATCCGATGGCCCTGCAACGTTTGCGTGAAGCCGCCGAGAAGGCCAAAATGGAGCTCTCGCAACTATTGCAGACCGAGATCAATCTGCCCTTCATCACAGCTACAGCAGACGGCCCGAAGCACCTGAACATGACTCTGACCCGTGCGAAATTTGAGCAGCTCGTGGAGGATCTCATTCAGAAATGCGTCCAGCCTGTTGAGAAAGCTCTGAAGGATTCGGGACTCAACCCAAGTCAGATTGACGAAGTCATCATGGTGGGTGGCATGACCCGCGTGCCTCGTGTCCAAAAGCTTGTGAAAGATATCTTTGGCAAAGAGGGACACAAAGGAGTGAACCCGGATGAAGTCGTGGCCGTTGGTGCTGCAATCCAGGGGGGCGTGCTCTCTGGCGATGTAACTGACGTCCTCTTGCTCGACGTTACTCCACTGACCCTCGGAATTGAGAC
>JBGPAN010000228.1:0-6761 GCA_041480785.1 Bacteroidota bacterium
CCGGACACTGTATTGAATGCGATTTGAAACAACCAGTTCGACCATTCGTCCTTGACGATCAGGTTCGGAGTTGTCAAAAGGCGAGATGTTGTATCTGTATCGATAATGGTCTTTTCGTCAGACAACCCGGATGCCGTCAGTTTCAATCCCTCAATAAGAGGATGCAGGTTCCAGACTCCAGCATCCTGCGCGAGAATAATCAGGTGCCCCCCTTTTCGCACAAACTGCTCAAGCCCTTCTCGATACGTTTCGAAGCCGCTGTCGAGGGTCATGGCACGCCTGTCGACGAGGACGACATTGAACCCGGAGAGATCAATCGCGGCTTGAGGATGCGCCGCGAGCATCGCCCAATTGGCTCCGAGGCGGCGCAGCACGTCCGCAATGGGACTGCCCTGGATCCCTGTGATCAGAGCCACTTTTTTTGACGGGTCCAAACGCACATCAAATCGGCGGGCTGCAAAGCTGGAGACTGTGCGGTCAGCAATCTTCACCGGCAAAACGTAGGTACCTTCGTCGAGCGACTTGTTCCACGTCAGTGTCAATGTATCTACGTGAGTCCCGTCTTTCACGCTCAAACGGAATGCCCGTTTTGCCGAAGTGGCGAGAGAGTCGTCAACATAGACTGAATCACGCACTCCGTCTCTGGAATGGTTTGTCAACTTGATCGCCACGCGCTCAGAAGGAACAACGCTGACCATCGGAGTGAGGACTTCAGCGGTGAAGCGGGGCGCAAATTGGAGAAGCGCCGCTCTCCGGCACATGAAATTCTCCTCGGGCTTCTCCCCCTGGTGAATGACATAGAACAGGAATGTTGTCGCCGTGCTGCTTCGCTCGAGCCCCTGGAGGCCCGCCGGAAGATGGTACTCCATGTTTTTTGGAGACAGGACCCGATAGGGTTTGTGGACCTCAAGATCCACCCTCTTCTGGATCTGTTCGTTCACAACCCAGCTATTCTGATCGACCTCAGGAAAATAGAGGAATGTCGTGCCGCCGGGTTTGAGACCAATGATTGTATCGATGTTCAGCAATGCCACCTGTCGTTCGGTCAGAATGTTTGGTTCGAATGTGTAGCGCACTTCAATTCCGAGGAGCGCAACACGAAGGTCTTCCATTGTGATTTTCCATTGCATCGCAATTTTCCGCTCCTGCGGCGTCAACTCCCAAATACGAGTTATCAACCGGTCGAGCTGCTGCATGACGCTGGCAAGGCGGACCTGAACCTTTTCAGGTTTATTGCCGGCGCCGGCGAGAGTCGACTGTCCTCGCATCGTTGCCGCCGTGAGATCTGCGATACCCTTTCCGATGTCAGTCAGGCTCGCAGGCAGCGGTGTAGGAAGTCCCTGGTCGATCCGTTTGAGGCCCGCCGCTCGCTTGGGAAACATCGGCTGATAACAAATTGTGGCGTGTCGTGCCTCTTCTCCGAACGCGTCCGCGGTCCACCGCTTCCTCTGAACAGCTATCGATCGATATTCTTGCCCCGCCTCCTCTCCGATCTGCTGATACGACTTCTTCCACAAGGGAGGGACACGGTCGGTCGGCGACTGAACACCGGTTTTCGTTCCCTTATCGACAAGGACCCGTGCTACGGTCCATGGATTGGCTCCATGTGGATCGGTGGATTTGATCGACTCGACGTGTCGGAGAGCTTGAGTCAGCTCAGCTTCCAGGACCTGTATTTGCGGGCTCGCTGCACCACCCAGCCAGTCACGCGCCACAAGAATGACATCCGGATGGAATTGGAGAATCAATCTTGTCAGTCGGGCCCGCAAAGTGTCGGTCTGCCATTTCAGACGCACAGATTTGCTGTCGGAGGCTGCCGATATGTCCTGCATATTCAGGAAGAGTGCCCCGCCATCGATCGTTGCAATAGCCTTCGTCGCTTCTTCCCTCAACTGGCCGGCAAGGTGCATAGGGTACTCGCCACGAAGGTCGCTTTCACCTGCTTCTCCGTTGGTAAGATAGACACTCGTTACGCGTGCTCCTTTCCCCAGACGAAAGAAAGCCAGCGTAGCTAGATCTTCGTAGCCCGGCCTCAGCGAAATCGAGAGCACATCCAGCCTGCTTTGCGCATCGAGGGATTCCTGATAGATCGCGGGGCGACCCGATCGTGGGAAGTATTGGGCGGAGACAAGTGTCGTGAGAGAGATGAAAAAGAGTATGAGAAGAAACCGTCGGGAGGTCATCATGAGAATGTGAATGAGACGAGAAAGGGAGATGGATTGGTTTATTGCTGCATTATTTGACAATCATCATTCTGTTCGTTGCCGCCTGAGTACCGGACTGAAGCTGATAGAAGTAGACTCCCGAGGAAAGTGACCGAGCATCAAAAAACAGGTCATACGTGCCCGCTTCCTTCAGGCCGGAAGTGACCATCGCCACCTCCTGTCCAAGGATATTATACAACTTCATTGTCACAAATTCACTTTCTGGAATGGAAAAAGTGAAGGTCGTCGTACGAGAGAAGGGATTTGGAAAATTCTGCCAGAGTTTGAATGCGGGGGTCAGCGTCCCATACATCTGCAAGGCATGATATCCCAGCTTCTGGTAGTACGGAGCTATCAGGGTATCGACATTCGGCGCGACATATGCGTTCCCCTCAGGTGTGGATCCGAACACTGTGGAGAACAACGTACAAGCCGACAAATACGTCCCCTCAGAAGACGGGTGGCTATTATCGTCCTGCCAGAGCGCTGCGTTGGGGTCAGCCCTGAAAGCGAGTTTCCACGCCAACCCGATCGGGCAGAGTCCCGCTGAAAGCTCGGTGGCAATCCGGCGATACGCTGACGTCAGAGAGTCCTGCATCTGAAAGAAATCCTTGAATGCAGGACTGGAGTACGACCCTATCGTCTGTCGTCCACCGAGTTTTCTCCCCCAAGTGAGAAAAAAAATCGTTTTGGCGCCAACGCTCTTGATGAGCGCATCAAGTTGTCGTGCCGCGGGGTACATGCTGTTGTCCCGGTAGAACGGGATGGTGGGGATCATACTCTGTTCTTGCAAGATCACATAGCCCCATTGCCGCTCCACGATCTTGGCAAATGAGGGGCGATAGGCCATGTGCTGTTCCAGCGAGTAACCTCCAACCGTGCTCTCATCGACGTACACCGGACGATTCGCAGCCTTCGCCATCTCCCTGAACATGGACGACAGATCGTTCTCGTAGGTGTAGCTGTTGCCGATAAAAAGCACCTGGAGTGTATCTCCCTGTTGCGCGGCAACAAGGGAGAAGCCGGAGAACAACAATGCGAACAGAAATGGGAGAATATACTTATTAGGTTTCGTCATTGTTCGAAAAGGTCACTTCGTCGATACCGCCAACACTCCCCTGCCATCCGATGTATCGGACGACCGGATTCGAATCCAAACCCGAAAGCGTTTTGCGTCCAACTAAGGCGTCGACTTCAGTCGATGGCTGGATGCTTCAGCCGACCCGTTGCAGTCTTTGACGGACGTGACCCACCTACGTCTGGAAAACGACTTCGGCAGGCAAGCTGAGCACGTCCCTCCATCGGCGTCATATGGAGGGTCACGCGGAGTCTACCCCGACGTAGTTGGGGTCGTGACCGCATCGTTTCTCTTTCTCGTTCGCACGCTCTGCGCGGAATTGTAACCGCGAGGTGACCGTCACCTACCTCGGACTTTCCGAAGAACACAAAAAGGAACTCAGTCATTCCTGCGAAAGCAGGAATCCAGAACCAGGCCTGAGGCTATGTTCTGGACCCCTTCTTTAGGGATCCTTCGACAGGCCCTTCGACGGGTTCGACAAGCTCACCGCAGGCAAACTCAAGGCGGTGCTCAGGATTCGACCCTGAGTGTAATCGAAGGGTCGAAGGGGTGACTCGGGCTTTTTTCTTCGCCCAAAACACAAAAAAAGAAAGGCCGCCCTTGCAGGCAGCCTTTCCTCGATTCTGCAAATGACACAGGGACCGCTAGAACAGGACCTTTATGGAGAACACGTTGTTCGCGGCAAAGTACTGGACCTGGCGATAGCCGTAGTCAAGCACGATGCCGGTGTTCCCGGACCTGTAGGCGATGCCGAAACCAAACGTCGCTCCGAAGATATTCTCATCGGCTTTCGGTTGGTTCAGATAGCCAACACGACCCATGACCTCGAGGCCTTCCATATTGTAGCCGAGTTCCAGTCCGCCGCGATATTCATCATAGTACAAGTTGTTGTTGACGAACGCTCCGCTGACAGCTGCGGAGAAGTTGTTGCCAATGTTCCGCTCGTACGAAAGACCGATATCAACGGTTGCTGGAAGCTCGAAGGTCGCTGCTTGGACCTTGTACTTCTGAACAGGACGGGTGCCATCTGTGATCTGTGCGCTGCGATAGAGACCCGGACCGTCGAATATCATACCGGGTCCGATATTCTTAATCGCAAGGCCAATACTCAGGCCCTGGACCTGGATGAGTCCCTTGTACTGGATACCGAAATCGAACGCGAAGCCGGATGAGGAAACCTGGTCGACCTGCTCGGAAACCAACTTCGCAGTAACGCCAACCGTAACGGCATCGGTAAGATCGCGGGCGTAGGAGAGGCCCATCGTGATGTACGTTGGTGAAAAGAATCTTCCACCCAGACCTTCAGGATCTGTCTCGGTAGTCAATGGGATGTCACCGAAGTTGAGAGACTTGATGCTGACGCCGACATCGCCGAAATCGCCGAACTTGCCGGCCACTGCACCGTATGTCACGTTGATGTCACCGAGGTACTTCATCGACGACACCATCGCCTCTGCAGAACCTGACATCCTTACCAAGCCTGCAGGATTCCAGAACATAGCCTCAACTCCTTTGGATACTGCGATGCTCGAACCACCCAGCGCCATGTCTCTTGCGCCAACCGGGATGAGCAACTCGGGGGCCGCAACGCCCCCTACCCTGGGATTCTGTGCAGTCACAACGCTTACACCGAGAAGGACAACACAGAAAATGAGGGTTACCAAGCGTAGTGTGTGCGACTTCATGTCTCATTCTCCTTGTATGTTTGTCAAGATAGTCAGGGTTAGTTTAGTACACGTCGAGCAATTCCTGCTCCTGTATAATGGCTATCTTGAGCACCTTGGAACCGACATCTGGTATATCGATGTAAGCGAGGTACATGCCGCTGGCAACGGGGTATGCGACCTCGTTGGCAAGATCCCACTTGAAGAACGTCGATGTGTCATTCTTGTGGAGGACCCTCACCAACTGACCGGCCAGGTTGAAGATACGGATAGTCGCCACGGTCGGCATGTTTGTGAACTGTACGTACTTGACGAATCTGCTTGTCTCCGCAGAGTTGATACAGTAATACGGATTCGGGAACACTGTAATGCGATTGATGTCACTCTTCTTCACATCTGAGGACGCGACCACCTGACGGCCATCAGTTGTGAAGGTCCACTTGTCGTCGGCCCCCAGTGCGACGGAGGCATGAATAATGAGCTTGTCTCCGGCTTTGAACGAGGGTTGCGTGGAACTTGTGGGCCATCCGGAATACAACACAGGCAGGCCTGCAAGTGAATTAACGGTTGCGGTCGCGGTATACAACGCTTTCGCTGTGGGGGTGTAGTCTTGATCGATAATAAACCAGTATTCTCGGTCGCCGGAAGCGGTGCCGGGAGTCCACACACTGTCATAGAACTTTGAAGAGTTCACTTCCATGAATGCGAAATCGATCTGCCGACGCGTTCCACCTGTAATGTCCCAGACGGTGAAGGGCTGGGCGAAGAACCCAGCATATGGTGCTCCACCCGATCCGGAAGTCGCCGTACGAACGAAGTCGTATGCCTTCTGCCCAACGGCTCCCGATTTAGGAGTCCCAAGAAAATCGATTTCAATGCTCTTGGTCACCTGGAATGGCTTCAGGCTGCTGCCGAGGAAAGTGCCCCCAACATAGGGTGAGGCTTGATTGATTAGTGTCCATCCTGAAGGAAGGCTGAAATCTGCAATCTCTTGACCCTCCACATAGTATGGAACTGCCTGGAATCCGAACTGGAACCCGTCAGGCACTATGATGTTGGATGGGTCTATGCCGAAGTTCTGGTTCGACGCAATGACCACTGTGCCCTTTGTAAGATCCACCAACTTATACTGGTTATTAAATGCATTGAGTGTATCGCCAGTCGAGAGGATGATCTTTTTGGCAGGCCCCTGGACCGCTTGCACTTGATAAACGTGGCCCGTGATAGCCGTCGGATTGATGATCTTCACGCTGAATGATCCCGATGCAGATCCAGCCGTATGTGCCGGAAGAATCGTGTCAGCAAATGCTGCCTGCGTGCGGGTTCCCATAGCCGGCTTGTGAGGGATCACGGTAAGGATGATCGGAGTACACTCAAGCTGTTGCGGCAAATACCCCTTGACCGTGGCAATACTATAGGCCGTGACAGCAATGTAGTATTCCTGACCGTTGTAGATCTGTTTAATATCTTTGACCCTGTCCTCGATGAATTCGAAATATCGGGTGATGCCACTGTTCGTTCCGAACTGCACCGGGACGGCAACGATTACACCTGATACCGGCTGCAAATCCACGACAACCGCCGGATCTGACGCAAGGTCGTACGTCGCAATTCTCTTCGCATCACGAAGCGTAGAATTCGACGCCGGGAGCTGATACACGTTGTATCCCTCGAACACGTAGTGACCCGGCTCTGCAGGCTTGTTCTCAACATTGTTCAGAATCGTTGCATCTGAACCCCAGTCAAGAACGACTTTCTGGTCGAGTTCAGCAACCACGACGCGTGGGTTCGGAGGCGGCTTCGGAACCTGGAACA
>JBGPAN010000229.1:0-6747 GCA_041480785.1 Bacteroidota bacterium
ACATGCTCCTTGTCCGTCGATTTGAGGAGAAGTGCGCTCAACTCTATGGGATGGGCATGATCATGGGCTTCTGCCATCTCTACAACGGACAGGAAGCCGTCTCCACAGGGGCCATCAAGGGGGCGATCAATCCAGATGACTACGTCATTACGGCATATCGGGACCACGGTCAGGCAATATCGAAGGGCGTTGAGCCGAAGGCGATCCTTGCAGAACTCCTCGGCAAATACACCGGCACGACGAAAGGCAAAGGCGGGTCGATGCATATTTTCGATCGCGCCACCAATTTCCTCGGCGGTCACGCAATCGTTGGGGGACACATCCCCATCGCGGCAGGAGTGGCTTTTGCGATCAAGTATCGCGGCGAAAAGAAAGTGTGCCTTTGTTTCATGGGCGATGGAGCAACGAACATTGGAGCATTTCACGAAGGTCTCAATCTCGCCGGATTGTGGAAACTCCCTGTCATCTATATCATCGAGAACAACAAGTACGGCATGGGAACGTCGGTTGAACGCGCCTCGGCTGTGGAAGACCTGTACAAGAAAGCGTATGCATACAACATTTGCAGTGAGGTTGTGAACGGCATGGATGTTCTCGACGTCTATCAGAAAGTGAAAACGGCCGTTGACCGCGCCCGCGAAACCTACGAACCCACGCTCCTCGAAATCGAGACTTACCGCTTCCGAGGCCATTCGATGTCTGATCCCGTCCATGGCCATTACCGTTCAAAAGAAGAAGTCGAGAGACTGAAACAATCCGATCCGATCATCCATTTTGCGGAGACCCTCAAGGAAGAAGGCATCATTTCAGACCGGTATCTCGACGAAGCAGAGGAACGTGTCAAGAAAATCGTCCAGGAGTGCGTCGAGTTCGCAGAGAACAGCCCTGAGCCACCAATCGATGAACTGTGGAAAGATGTGTACATCGAAAGGAGCGGAGAATAGCGATGGCTATTGTCAGTCTACGCGAAGCGCTCAATCAAGCTATTGATGAAGAGATGGCCCGCGATGAACGAGTCTACATGATGGGCGAGGAGGTCGCAAATTACCAGGGTGCATACAAGGTCAGCCAGGGTTTGCTGCAGAAGTGGGGTCCTAGACGCATCCTCGATACTCCCATCGCAGAAGCCGGTTTCGCCGGCATTGGCGTTGGATCTGCGATGGTTGGGCTGCGACCGATCGTCGAATTCATGACGTGGAACTTCTCTCTTGTGGCATACGATCAAATAGTCAACAACGCTGCGAAAATGCTCTCGATGTCCGGTGGCAATTTCAGCGTGCCGATTGTTTTCCGCGGTCCGGGCGGTGCTGCCCACGGACTCGGGGCCACTCACTCGCAGGCACTTGAATCTGTCTTTAGTCATTTTCCAGGGTTGAAGGTCGTCATGCCCTCTACCTGCAAAGATGCAAAGGGTCTGCTCAAGAGTGCCATCCGCGATGACAATCCCATCGTCTTTATCGAAAGCGAAGTGATGTACGGTGACAAGGGCGAAATTCCCGATGGAGAGTACACTATCCCGATTGGAGTCGGGGAAGTGAAGAAAGAAGGAAAAGATGTCACCATTGTGTCCTGGTCCAAGACTCTCGCTCATGTTGTTCTGAAAGCCGTCGACGTCCTCCAGGAAGAACTGAATATCAGCATCGAAGTCATCGATCCCCGTACCATCCGTCCAATGGACTACGACCTCATCGTATCGTCTGTCAAGAAGACAAACCGGCTGGTCATTGTTGAGGAAGGCTGGCCATTTGCCGGCGTCGGCGCACAAATCTCTCACGAGGTTGCTGCCAGGGCATTTGATGAGCTCGATGCGCCAGTAGAGAGGGTCACACAGGAAGACGTACCGCTGCCATATGCTCACGGCCTTGAGGTTCGCTCTCTGCCAAACCTGGACAGGATCCGCGCAGCTGTGAAGAAGGTCCTTTATCTCGACTGAATGAAAAAGGCAACTCCATGGCGACATTGATCAAAATGCCGAAGCTCAGCGACACGATGGAGGAGGGTGTCATCCTCAAGTGGCTTCGAAAAGAAGGAGAAAAGATCAAACAAGGGGATATCCTTGTTGAGATTCAGTCTGATAAAGCGGACATGGAGTTGGAAGCCTACGACACTGGTGTCGTGCGCAAGATTTTCGTTCCTGAAGGAGGGAAAGCACCCATCGGAGGTTTGATCGCGGTCATCGGCGGACCGGACGAGGACATTTCCGCCGTCCTCTCAGGTGCTCCATCCGTGTCTGCGCCAATAGCGGCCGACCATTCCAAGCAGGCGGCTCCAACTGCCACTCCCTCAACCCTAGCGACTGCGACAGCTCAACCATCAGACGGCAAGGGAAGAGCCTCTCCCCTCGCCCGCAGACTAGCAAACGAGCACAAAATCGATTTGTCAGGAGTATCAGGCACTGGTCCTCAGGGAAGAGTCATCAAGAGAGACCTCGAAGTTCTGCTCTCTGGCAAGCCATCTGCTGCGCCGGCAGTTTCCCGACCCAACATTCCCGGAACGTCGGAAGATGTCGACCTCTCCCCTATCCGGAAGACAATTGCGAAGCGCATGACGGAGAGCAAAACGACAGCGCCGCATTTCTATGTGACCATTGAAGTTGATATGGATCCAGCGATGACGTTCAGGGATCAGATCAACAACGGCAAAGAAATTAAGCTCTCCTTCACCGATATTGTCATCAAGGCCACGTCCGAGGCTCTGATGAATCATCCCCAGGTCAATGCCACCTATCTCGGTGACAAGATGCGCCAATACCACTATACCCACATTGGCGTGGCCGTGGCTTTGGAAGAGGGATTGGTGACGCCGATCGTCCGTAACTGCGAACAGAAGCGCCTTGATCAAATCAATGCCGAACTTCGCGATCTTGTTGAGCGGGCGCGCACCAGGAAACTCAAGCCGGACGAATATCTCGGAGCAACGTTCACCATCAGCAATCTCGGGATGTTCGGTGTCGATCAATTCGCGGCTATTGTGAATCCCCCCGAAGGAGCCATTCTCGCCGTAGGAGGGATCATTGAAACACCGGTCGTCAAAAACGGACAGATCGTCATCGGCCACACCATGAAGGTGACACTTTCTTCCGATCACCGTATTATCGACGGCGCGGTCGCCGCTCGTTTCATGCAGGATCTCAAGAAGATTCTCGAAAATCCGGCGTCGCTCGTCCTCTAGAAAAAGCGTTCAAGCAGCACAGTCCTTTGAAAGAGCCCGGCTTCGTGTCGGGTTCTTTTTTCAGTGTAGAGACCATACCATGCCGAAGCCGATTCGCCAGAGGATCGCAGATGAAATGACAGGGGCAGCGCTTCCGTTCGTCGCGTTTTGTATCGCGCTGAACCTTACCGCCGGGCAGGTCACTGCGGCGCTCAAGATTCCCCTCTATCTTGATTCAATAGGTACCATTCTCGTTGCAGTGTTGGTTGGTCCATGGTCGGCGATCATTTGCGGGACTGCGGCAAATCTTCTCGCTGCGGCATTTGGCAACCCGTCAATGATCTTCTTCATCCCCGTTGTTATCGTCATTGGAGCATTCACAGGCTTCCTGGCCAGAAAAGGTTGGTTTCGTAAATGGTATCTGGTCGTCATCGGGGGAATCTTGCAGGGTGTGCTTGCAGCCCTTGTTTCCGCCCCGATCTCTGCATACGTTTTCGGCGGCGTCATGATGGCAGGAACGGACTTCCTTGTACTCTATTTCCGGTCGGTTGGCAATACCTTGCTCGACAGTGTCATCTTTCAAGGACTCGCCTCGGATCCGGCCGACAAGGTCGTAAGCTATCTCATTGTTTTCTTTCTCACGAAGAATCTACCACAACGCCTCCTCAGTCGACTTCGTGGAGCAACCAACGTAAGATGAGGAAGTGCCCGTGAGAGCGAATCTCGATTTGTCATCTAAGCTCGCTTTGGTTTTCCTTCTCTGGGTGTGCGCCTTCACTCTATCGTGGACATTCCAGTTCGTGCTTTGTTTGCTGCTTGTCATCGCTCGATTCGTTCTTCCGGCCTTTCGACCGATCTCCCAGCGTTCAGCGGCAGCGTTTTCGAAGTTCATTCTCTATAGCATCTCGGTCGCTGTCCTTGTCGTGTGTCTGAACGCTTTGTTCATAAAAAGCGGCAGCATGATTGCCACACTCCTGGGATTCTCGTTCTACGAAGATGGACTTCTGTTTGGTCTCAGAACGGCCTCCCGGTTGATTCTCTTGTCATTTTCCATTCTGATGTTCTTCATTTCGACGTCGCTCCCGGTCCTCATCGGCTATCTACAAAATAAGGGGCTTCCTCCCTATCTCGTCCTCATGCTGTTGCTGACACTTCACTTTCTCGATCATCTGCCGTCGAGAATTCATCAGATCTTCCTGGCCCAGCAGGCTAGAGGAGCCCCCGTTGACGCCGGAGTATTTTCGAGAACTAAGGCCCTACTGTCGATTCTTTCACCGCTGGTTCTTTCTTCCATTGTTGAGAGCATTGAACGCGGAACGGCACTCGAACTTCGGGGCTTTCTAAGCAAGCCATCCCCTGAACGGCAACCCGAGCAAGTCGAAACACGGGTCAACCCATTGACAGTCTGTCTCTATTTCATTTCGATTGTTATCATTGCATACTCGATCTACCGATGGCTCAACATCTGACAATCAAAGACCTTTCGCTACAGTACTCCGCATCGGACCCGAAGGCCCTTTCATCGCTGTCGCTGGAAGTCGAGGCTGGATCGTGCTGTGCCATCATTGGCCCCACAGGAGCAGGAAAATCCTCCTTGCTCCATTGTCTTGCCGGCACAATGCGCAGGCATCACCCCGAGTCGGTCGCCTCCGGTCAGATTCAGATTGGAGAGACTCTGTTCAACGGACTGCCCAACCATATTCTCTTCCCGATTGCGGGTCTGGTGCTCCAGGACCCGTATGTTCAGATCTCCGGCGTCAGAGATACCGTATTCGAGGAAGTCCTTTTCACACTCGAGAATCTTGGCATGGTCCCGCAAGACCCACGGAAGACCATCATGTCTCTTCTGGAGAGGCTTGGGATAGATCATCTTGCCGACAGAAAGCCCACATCGCTCTCCGGCGGCGAAACGCAGCGTGTCGCACTTGCCGCGATCCTGATCGCTCAGCCACCGATCCTGTTGCTTGATGAACCCACGACGGCGTTGGATTCCAATGCCCAGGACAAGCTACGGCTCATTCTGCGATCGCTTCGTGGCAGAACAACCGTCCTGCTCACCGACACTCAGATCGATTTTGCACTCTCAATTGCTGACCAGATCCTCCTGCTTGACAATGGAACGATCATTTTCCGGGGGGATCCAAGAACCCTGCTCTCACAAATTCACAATTTTTCATCAACACTACCCATCGAAAGCTGGCTCCAGGCACAGTCGTTTCTCAGCTCGCATGAGAAATTGTCCAGGCACCGGCCGATGATTGCGAAAGCGCTTAGCCTCAAATGAGCATCGAATTCAAAAACGTCAGTTTCCGATATCAGAACGACCACGAGGTTCTCAACAATTTGTCCTTTGTTGCGGAACCTTGCGCTTTCCATCTCGTGATCGGCCAGAACGGCGTCGGAAAGAGCACGCTGCTAAAGCTCATGAATGGGATTCTCAAGCCAACTTCCGGTCAGGTGTTCGTAGGAGAACTCAACACGGCAACGCACCCCACGTCACGCCTGGCAGCTGAGATCTGCGTCACCTTTCAGAACCCCGCCGACCAAATCTTCGCCCCGAGTGTCCGAAAAGAAGTTACTTTCGCGCCGCGTAATTTGAGACGCCCCAACGTCGATGGACTCGTATCACATGCACTCTCCCTTTGTTCGTTGGATTCCGTTTCCTCCCACCATCCGTACGACCTCCCTGCCCCTCAACGAAGGCTCCTGACCATCGCAAGCGCGATTGCTTCGGGATCGCCGTGTCTTGCTTTCGATGAACCAAGCGCTGGACTATCTCAAATTGAGAGAGTTGTCCTCGAGCGACTTCTGACAGAATTGAAACGCGATCGACGAGGATTTGTTGTCGTTTCTCACGACCTCGGACTGTTCCTTCGATATGCGTCACAGGTCCTCGTGCTCAGTGGTGGAAGAAACATCTTCTTCGGAAGACCTGAAGAACTGCTTGAACGCGAGGGATATCTTCGTAAGGCCGGGCTGAAGCTTCCCTTGCCTCTCCGGCTACAGAGAATGGCGAGGAAATGAATGACGCGGAAGTTGTACGGGGATACCTATTGTAGCTTCCTGAATTCGACGTAGACGATTGAATGAGCGCAGAGACAGGCATACATTCGAAAACCAACGCTGACCATGCAGAGAAAAGAACACACCTCTAAATCCCCTCTCGCTTTGCCACAAGCCGCCCCACAGAGGAGACTGACAATCCTCAGCGTACGACGTCCCCTCTCGTGCGTAAGGTCGAGGGCTGTGAGAGGGAGCAGAGGGGGGTGTTATGCCTCGGACTTGTTCAACGGAACTTGTAGGACAAACTAGCGGGTACCGCTGGCGGAGGCTCTTGAAGATCCGGGGATTTTGAGCAGTTGATTGATCTTGATTTTCGAGGACTGAAGCTTGTTGTAGCGCATGAGCTCTTTTTGCGTTGTACCGTACTTCTGAGCGATTTTCGAAAGGGTCTCTCCCTTCTTCACCTTGTGCGTTTGCTCAACAGCCCTTTCTTTCGCAAACGGCTTCCTGGGCTTCGCTTCAGCTTTCTGAACGGGCGCCGGTGTCTGGATGATCTTCGTCCGCTCTTCTGGTTCGTTGTAGATCTCCATACTC
>JBGPAN010000230.1:0-6713 GCA_041480785.1 Bacteroidota bacterium
GTCGCACGCGAGCAGCACCTCGAATTCGTCAACGAACTCGAAAACGAGATCGCCCTCGTCACGCACATCGTGACGACAGAGAAGAACCCGGGCGAGTCCTTGGAGGTGTACCAGAGCACGGGGAGTTTGCCGCTCCTGCTCCCGAAGGCCGTCGCTTGGGCTGAGGAACAGGCTCGGCAAGTGGCGAGCTCGGGTCGGACACTCACCGAACGCGAGCGCGAACTGGCTCGGCGAGTAGGGGTAACTCAGCCGGAGGGGATTCGAGTGGCCCTGGTCGAGACGTTGCCCCTGCCCGATGATCCTGCATTGCGCGCTGCTGCGTTACAAGCTGGCCTCCTGGGCCCCGGCATGGTCGGCCTCACTCTCGGGCACTCCGTCTTCATCTGCAGAGGGCATGATACTCCTCGCCTGCTCACTCATGAGTTCCGCCACGTGTACCAGTATCAAGAGGCCGGATCGATTGTCGCCTTCTTACCCGGATATCTTCAGCAGATCGTTCAATTCGGTTACGCCAACGCCGCATTCGAGAAAGATGCCAGGGCTCACGAGCGTGTCGAGGTCTAACCTCATGGAGATTGGGGTCAGAATAGGGTCGGGCTCGGGTACTTAGGTATTGACTCGCCGCCCCTTTTTCGATAATCTGCCGTTATGGCGAGGAAATCAAGGGTTCACTTCCCGGGGCACTTTATCATATAATTGGTTGGAAAAGAATCTGGTCGAGGGCCGCAAAAGCAAATTAAAGAAATAAAGAACTCTGACCCGACTTTTTCACTAGCCACTTCGCATCGGTAGCGGGTGCAGAATCGCTAAAATCTGCCAAATTCGAAGCCGGAGAAAGTCAGACGAATGGCAAATCGAATGACCATGCAAAACAAGAACATTGCTATGCGACCCGGGGAAGGCTGGCGAAGGGTAAAGTTCACCGTTGCATCCGCGCTCCTAAGCGAACTTGGAGAGCGACTCGTAGGCGCGCCTCATATCGCATTGGGGGAGTTAGTCAAGAACGCTTATGATGCCGATGCCACGCAGACGATCATCCGGATTCAGGATGATCGCATTGAGGTAATTGACAACGGGCATGGGATGAACTTCACAGAGTTCGAGGAATTCTGGATGAGGGTTGGGACGACTCACAAATACGAAAAAAGAGTCTCTCCAGAATTCAAGCGCCCGATGACAGGTTCCAAAGGTGTGGGGCGCCTTGCCGTTCAATTTCTCGCGAGCCGAATTGAGATACGCACGGTTCCTAAAAAAGGCCATAGCTTGGAACTGCAGGCGTACATTGACTGGGATGAGGCTGTCAGAGCTGGCGAACTGGTTGAGGCAGAAGCCCTTTGTAGCGAACTATCGCTCCAAACAGAATTCCCGGACGGTAAATCCCATGGCACTGCCATCACCCTTTCCGGGCTCAAGCAAGGCTGGACGGGAGAGGACATCAAGAAGTTAGCTCAGCAGATTTGGTGGCTGCAGCCACCGTTCCGAAGCAACCCCAATCTGAAAACGGAGGCTCAACGGGCCTTCAATGTCAAACTCGAATCGGCTGACGAAAAGGCTGTAGAAGAATTCGACTCCCAGATGCGCGCTGCTCAAAACAATTGGTATGCACGTATCGTGGGCCGGCTGCGACCAAGCGTAATTGGCAGTAATAAGAAAGAACGCAAGGTCGCACTATCGGTTGAGTTCCGTGGTGATGAACGTCCTATACGCTATGAGTACCCGATCCCTGCAGAGAAACATCACGTTCCCTATTGTCGAGTGGACGCTGTCGAGTTCGAAGTCCGCATATATTATTTGTGGGGAAAACAAAGGGCTGAGGTTTCCGTTTCAGATGCGAGAGAATACTTCAGACAGTTTGGCGGTATTCACGTCTACGACGCCGGCTTTCATCTGCCATACTATGGACTGAACACGGACTGGCTCAGTATCGAGGCAGACCACTCCCATCGTCTTAATGAGTCTCAGTTGCTTCCGAAGCCATTGCAGGAGGGAGTCTCGCGGGGGTTGAACTTTCTGCCGACCCAGGAGCGCATCTTCGGCGTTGTCAACGTAGATACCTCAGCTGAGCGTGCAGCGGTAAAAAGCGGAGGCTTCAGGGCCATTGAGGATTACCTCAAAATCTCCGTCACTCGAGATCGTCTCATTGAAAACGGTGCCTTCGACGATTTGAAGTTCATTGTCAGATTCGCACTGGATTTCTATGCGTTCCAAGAAGCACGGCGCAAGGCACAAGAGAAGGAAAGACAAAGACCTACAGAGACGTTGGATCGCACCTTCGAGAGGTTCGAAAAGGTTCTGGCAGAGTATGAGGACGATATCCCTAAGCCGGCCTATAAAGCGATTATTGATCAGGCCCATGCCGTAAGAGACGTAAGTACGAAAGAAGCAGAGCTCTTCAAAGCCCAATCTGGATTACTCGCTACTCTGGCGACGGCAGGTATTTCAACCATAGCCTACGAGCATGAAGTCGGAAAACAGCTCCAATTCATCGAAGCAATTGTCGAAGACATTCGCAAAGTATATACCGGCGACCAGTTACTCCGCCGAAAACTGGATTCCATAGCGAACGATTTGAAGGATTGGGTCGGTCGCGCACATGCTACACGTGCTCTCTTTTCTCCATTGATGGATGAAGAAAACCGCGAGGCGCAAGGGCGTCTCAGAGCAGGCACTATTGTCGATCAGGTCAAAACCCAGATAGCCATATTGACACGGGGCATTCCCATCGACACTTCTGAAGTCGAGCAAGATCTGCGCTTGCCCGAGGGCAGATTCACCGAGTGGAGTGCGATTTTCCAGAATCTCTTTATCAATGCAGTCAACGCGATGTTGGATAGTGATGAGAAGAAAATCAGCGTGTCGTCGCAGGCACGAGGGCGCTTCCGCATGATTCTCGTCCAAGACACGGGGGTAGGTGTCGATCTGGAGGATTCTGAAGAGTTGTTCCAGCCTTTCGTGCGGAAGCAGGTAATCTCGCGTGAGCGCCGACAACTGGGATTGGGTGGGACAGGATTGGGCCTCACGATCGTTCGGATGATAGCCCAGAATCGTAACTGTCGGGTTGGGTTCGTTAAACCCGAAAATGGATTCAGCACGGCGTTCAGTCTCTCCTGGAGCGAAACGAAATGAAAAAAAAGATACTCTTTTTCGACGATGATGAAAAAATCGCACGACGGTGGGCTGACAAGCTTGAAGACCTTCCGATCGTAAATAGAGAATTCGATGTCCATCACATGACAATAGTCGATTTCAAGGAAGCCAAGGCCGAGCTGAATAAACGGAGGCGGGAAGCACGCGACAGGAAAAAAGGGCAAGATACGAATTGGAATCACCACTTAGATGAGACAGCAATCCTGATCATTGATTTCGACCTATTAAAATTCGACCCAGATGTCACCGCAGAATCAATCGCTTACCTCGCCCGTTGCTATTCACGCTGCGGTTTGATCGTCGCACTCAATCAATTTACCAGGAAACCGAATTTTGATTTGACATTGAAAGGACATCCCGAATCGTTTGCGGACCTCAATCTGCATGATTCCCAGGTACACAATCATGGCTTGTGGAAGGAACCATGGAAGGGATTTCGTCCCTGGATCTGGCCATTGTTGCCGCGCGCGTTGGAGGGGCATGAAAATCGTATAAAGGAAGTGCGACCTGTGTTAGACAAGCCGATCCTTACCTTCCTGGGACTCGACCAAATCAGCCAGTTGCTGCCTCGTTCCACCATCGAGTTCATCGAGAGCAAAGGTCGGAAACCCGAAGAAACGACATTTCGTCAATTCGTCGAGGAATCCCAGCAGGGGTTGCAAGTGCGCGACAAAATACTGGACGATGAGTCGATTGCGCGCGTCGCAGCAGCACGGATCCATAAATGGTTAGAACGATTAGTCTTGCCAGGTCAAGATATTCTCGTTGATGCCCCACACCTAGTTTTGAGGTTTCCTAGCCTCTTGAGAGGGAATCCGAAGACGCGAAAATCATGGAATAGTGTAGTGACTCTCGCAATACCGCATAAGAGATTGATGCACACCGATGTAATTGAAAAATTCAGATTCAAAAAAGAAAATTGGGTTTCACGTCCGTGTTGGTTCTGGGGAGACCTCAGCAGTTTCGAAGGGATCGCTGAGGTCAAAGATCCATGGAAAACGGTACAAAAGGCCGATGTTGTTTTCTGCGAGGATGTATCGAGGTTCCTGCCGCGAATCGAGACGAAGGAGTTCGTGGCAGATTTGCCTTCGCCATTCGTGCGTCGATATGTTCACGAGGAAAGCAAAATAGATTACCAACCACTCGTCCGATTCGCTCTTTGATAGCGGTTTCACATTATGGCTGGTGGGCAACAACTTATCGATCAAGACCTGAGGGCATTTCGTGATTTGTCACTGTGGCTGTGGGACAGTCATGAAAAACCATGGGAATATGGGGATGGAAAGGCGCGGGCGATTTACGAGGAGATTTCGCGTGGCTATCGCAGCATATTGTCATCAGAAGAATTGGAACAGTATCTTCCAAATGAGGGAAAGGTGCAATCAGCTTTCCCCAAGAGGAAGTACCTGTATCTCAATCCCGTCGAAGGCCAAGCGCTAGTGCCGGTCCTCTCGATTGCTTCTGATTTCGGTCGCTCAATCCCGGAATTGCGAATCAGATTAGGACTATTTTTGTTGCACGATGGAAAGACGCACGGGTTCGGGTATCGCTTCGAATCTCCCGAGGGTCCTGGCAAACATCATTATTACCATGCCCAATTGATAAACGGTTTGGAAGCCGATGAGCCTTTCCTGAATGCTGAAGGTTGGTTGCCTACGGCGTGTCCGACCTTTCCGCTTGACGCAAACAATCCGGTCAAGCTCCTATTATCTCTGTTGATCGCTTTGTATGGTGTTCGGTACGTTTCAAGAGTCAGGCCCCACGTCCATAGAGTCGACTTGTACTTGAAAGACATGCACTTTCAGAAAATGCCAGAGTTGGAATGGTATAGGCAGGTAATAACTGGAGAGGGTCGAGTTCGTGCAACAAATGCTACTTCAAAATTGGCTGACTTTGAGATGTCGATGAAGGGTAAATACCCGGGGTGTGAGATTATCGGCATAACGAAGGGTATGTATAATCGATCCGGTGCTGGTCGATCGTCCAGAGCATCACGCAAGCGATGACCCGTACAGCAGTTTGGCCATCTCGATCCAGGAAACTCATGCACTCAATTTCGGTGGTAGATTTGTTTTGTGGTATTGGCGGGATGACACATGGCTTCATCAAGGAAAGATTCCGTGTCATCGCAGGGATCGACGCTGATCCGACTTGTCGTTATGCCTACGAAGCGAACAACCATGGTGCGCGGTTCATCGAAGGAGACCTTGATGCAATTTCAGCAGAAGATGTTTCGTGTTTATATCCGCCGGAAGATGTCAAGATCCTTATTGGGTGCGCACCCTGTCAGCCGTTCTCCAAATATACGAAGCGATACGCCAAGGGGAATAAGAAAGATGAGAAGTGGCGTTTGGTGAGGGGCTTTGGACGATTGATCCTCAAAGTGCAACCAGACATTGTTTCGATGGAGAACGTTCCCGAGTTGGAAGGCTATCCCGTTTTCAAGGAATTCGTCAAGAAACTGGAACGAGAAGACTATCACATTCGTTATCGCATCGTCGCCTGTGCCGACTACGGGGTGCCACAGATGCGCAAGCGTCTGGTTTTGCTCGCGTCCAAGTTCGGCCAGATCGACCTCGTTCCCGGCACTCGCAGAAAAGCCAAAACTGTAAAGCAAACCATTGGAGCTTTGCCTGTGCTTCGGGCAGGAGAAAGGGACCCGAGAGACCCGATCCACCGTGCGAGTGGACTTGCTGAGTTGAATTTGCGTCGCATTAGGGCCACTTCGGAAGGGGGAACGTGGAAGGATTGGCCTAAGGAATTGATATTGGATTGTCATAAAAGGGAATCCGGCCGGGGTTACAGCAGTGTTTATGGGCGCATGCGATGGGATAAACCTGCGCCGACCATCACTACTGAATTCCACGCGATTGGAAGTGGTCGTTTCGGGCATCCTAAACAAGATAGGGCGATCTCATTGAGAGAAGGGGCATTATTTCAGACCTTTCCGAGATCATACATATTCGTCAAGAATGCCGATGAATTTACGATCGAAACCATCGCTAAACATATTGGCAACGCGGTTCCTGTCCAGCTCGGACAAGCGATAGCGAGAAGCATCAAGAAGCATCTACAAGATAATCATCTTGCTTAGCATCTCCTAAAGATTCAACATTGCGAGATCATCTCACACCAGAGCAACGCCATCGTGCGATGGCGAATGTGAAACTGAAAGACGGCCCGCTGGAAATGTCCATCCGTTCCGAATTGCATAGCCGCGGATATCGTTTCCGTAAGCACGTGAAGTCGTTGCCAGCCAGCCCCGATCTCGTTTTCCCCAAAGCTAAGGTGGCTGTTCTCATAGATGGAGATTTCTGGCATGGGTACCGGTTGCCATTATGGGAGTATAAATTGTCGAACTTCTGGCGGAACAAACTCCGTGAGAATCGAGAACGTGATCGCCGTAATTTTCGAAGACTGCGCGCGATGGGTTGGCGCGTCATCCGTATTTGGCAGCATCAAATCGAAAAGGATTTTGAATCGTGCATTTCTAAAATAATTGTGGCTTTGTGGTCTACGTAATATCGATTTGATGAAAACCTGTACTTTCCACGGGAAGGGAGTCA
>JBGPAN010000231.1:0-6669 GCA_041480785.1 Bacteroidota bacterium
CACGAACAGTCTGCTATGATGGACGGTTTGCTCAATCACTTGCGACCCGCGTATCGAGAGCTCATGGTCTTGCGGATCGAAGGAGAACTTTCATACGCAGAGATCGCTGCGATCATCGGAAAATCAGAATCAGCTGTCCGCACACATTTGTTTCGTGCAAGGAAAGCTCTTGCTAAAGTCTACGTGGAACTCTACGGAGGGAAGAATGAGCAGTGAATGCGATCAGTTCGAAAAGGCCGTCAGTACTTATCAGGATGGAGAACTGCCAAGAGTTGAGATTCGGACCTTGTTCCTCCACCTGGCAGACTGCGAAAAATGCCGCGCTTTCTGGGACACCATCAGAAACGTGGAACGTCGGGCATTGAAGGAGGAGAGGATCGTTGCATCAGGGAGTCTCGATGAGCGAGTTGTATCGATCCGCCGGATGCATAAGGCAATGGTGGATGGAAAGGCAGAACCTCCTCTCCCTGTGCGATCAGTCAGGAGAGAACAGATACACGCGGCCGCGTATCCTGCAGACCGAAGGCAAGTGTTCAATGCTTCCTTTGCAGTGAGTTCGCTCTTCGCAGCTGTACTTGGCCTCATTCTCGGGGTGGTGCAACCATGGTCCTACGTTGTTGCCCCGAACAGTGAACCTCAGATTGTGTACGTTTCGATGTTACCGAACATGACCGTCCTTGGCCACCTCAACGAGTTGAATATTGAAGGAAAGTCGAAATGAACAGACAGACCGGAATCATTATCATCGTCTTTGCGGGGATCCTGGGACTTCTGAGCGGGCTTTTCATCGTCAAGTGGCGTGCTGAACAGAAGCCAAAGGTAGCAATGATAAGGAGTTACTCCGAATTGCCCCCACTTGCGACGGTCATCAAACGGGTCGAGCCAACCTATCCCCTCGCTGCGCTCAAGGATCGGCTCGAAGGTACTGTGCAGCTGAGGGTCACAGTCGGCGAGGATGGATCAGTGACGTCAACGGGGGTCATCAAGGGCGTGAGAAAGGATATCGATAGTGCAGCGAAACAAGCCGTAAAGTTGTGGAAGTTCAAACCCAGCTCGGGTATGGCTATCGTTTCATTGGATTTCAAACTGGACACGGCGAAGATGGCAAGTCGCCAAAGCAGATGAGTCGGGCACTGAAATCTACGCGCAATCGGTGGTTTGGTTTGCGGTTGGAACTTGAGAGCTGATGAACGATGATAAGTTTGAAAATCCCACACTTGAGGATAAGTCTAAGGTATTTGAACTGTCAAATGGCCCGCGATTCCTGGCTAGAACCAGCGATAGTTCACGTCATTCGGTGGGGGCAGGGTGCCCTTCTTGGCGCCCGACGAGTCTACCTGAAGACGGGTTGTTCACACGCCTTATAG
Organism: Bacteroidota bacterium; assembly: GCA_041480785.1. Taxonomy (GTDB): domain Bacteria; phylum Bacteroidota; class Ignavibacteria; order UBA10030; family UBA10030; genus UBA9647. The sequence goes on from JBGPAN010000231.1 coordinate 1,368, forward strand.
GCAACCACCACATATCCACATACCTGCAGGGAGGGTATTATGGCACAGAGATGGATTCTTTGTACGCTTGCTGCCAGCGCATTCGTCCTTGCTTCCTGCTCACTCAGCGGCGAGCGCCAAATGCAGTTGAAGTGGGAGATCACAATAGGAAAGGATGCAGCTGACGGTCAACGGGGTCTGTTGTATCTGCCAACTGAAGTGATGGCCGATGAGACAGGAGATATTTACATCCTTCAGAAAGGGTCAATTGAGAAGTACGATAGTGCTGGCAAGCACGTCCTTTCTATCCCTCTGAAAAAAGGAAAAGGAGTTGGTGAGTTCGCAGGTCCATCCTCTCTTGCTCGAGATGAGAACGGGTTTCTCTATGTATGGGACAAGTATCTAACGAGAGTTTCGAAGCTCGATCCAGAAGGGAATTTCGTCAGTTCGTTCAAAGTGGGCTCGCTTTTCAATCACATGGCATTGTGGGGAAACAAGGAGTTCGTATTCCTGGGATTGTCGCAGGATCAGATTCTGCATGTGTATTCAGCGGATGGCAAGGAAGAGAGAAGTTTCGGGAGTCCTTTTGAACTTGTGCCGGATGTGCCCGCCTTCGCGACAAGTCCATTGGCGTGGTTCCTTCAGGGAGACACAATATGGGTGGCAAATCCCCTGCAGTATGAAATCAGGCAATATGTAGGAGAGAAGCTCGTCGCCACGATAAAGGGGCCGGATCAGTTCCCTCGACCGAGAGTCGGAGAGGGTAGAGGTGGTGTAAGTGTGGGGATATCAAACGGTATTTTTGGCCTCGCGACTTGTGGGGGGCGACTTGTCGCAACTGTTGCATCGAACGAGAGAACCTTAGATGTGTTCGATCTGAAGAGTGATAAGCTTCTCTCGCGCGTCAAGTGTCCTCCAACGGTAAGAAATTCAGATGGCCATGGAACACTGTACTTCATTGATGAAACCACGGTGAAGCTTGGGCGGCTGGAGTAAGAGTGCGCGGCAGGCTGAAGTGGTTGGCCGAAGGTCGGAGAGTGAACTTCAAGCGCGTGGCTTGATGAGTGATGTCTCACAGTTATTGGATACGACGCGGCTGAGTGATTCCTAAGACCTTTGCAGCAAGACACAGTCATTTCACTTACGGCGCAAATGAGCAGCGCCGAGATTTCAGTATTGGGCGTGCCGATGAGCCAGCGAACGATGGTTCCAGTGCGAAAAATCGCAGATCCATGAGGAGTCGGTGACATTTCAAGTCAACCGTCCCCAAACTTGTTGGTACTTGTACAGACTGGCAATGAGTGTACGGATTCCGTACCTCCACTGGAGTTGGTCGAAGTATTTTCTGGGGACTGTTCTCCCCATGTGAATATTCGACAAGCACCATCGCAATCCTCTCTTCCCGATTTCCAAGAGCACTTGTAGCCAGCTTGATCCGGCTGAAGGACAATGTCATGCATCGCTCACTTCGACGCAAGCCGCTCCTCTCCAGCGCTGCTATCCTCCTCCTCGTCGCAGCCACTAGTTGGTACTTCTTTGTGCATTCGTCCAGGCCTGGCGAAAATCCCGTGCATCCCGACTCAACAGGAGTGTCATCAAGTGTCTCGACGAACTCCGCTGAGGTCGTCTTTCCCGTCGATGTTGCAGTAGCGCATCGCGGTAATCTCGTGAAGAGGTTGAGCACGACCGGCACCATGAGAGCAAATAGAGAAGTAGAGATCGTTGCGCGAACACCGGGAGAAATCATTTTCGTCAGTCCTCATAACGGAGAATTTGTCAAGCAAGGCGATATCCTTGTCAGACTTGATGACCGAGAGTATCGGTTGGCTTCCGAAAGGGCTTCGGCGGGATTGCTGTCGGCGCAGATTGAATACAGAAATCTCAGCTCCTCAGTCTTCATCGAGAAGCCAGACACGGTTGCATTGAACCAGAAGAAGGCCGACGCTCAGGAGAAGTTTCGAAATGCTGAACTGAGTTTTGAAAACGGGATCGTAAGCGGAGTGCAATTTGCGCGACTAAAGCGAGACTACGAGACCGATCTCGCCGTACTTAGTGCGCAAAGGAGCGACATCGTTGCGACGAAGAGCGGGTTGAGTCAGGCAATTGAAACCTATGAACTGGCGAAGCTGGACCTCGAAGCCACAGAAATTAAAGCACCATTTTCGGGATATGTGGCCAATTGCGAGCTCTCGACCGGGGGGCGCGTTGCTGCTCAACAAGTACTTCTCAGGCTGGTGGATGTGTCGCGATTGCTGGTGGATGTTGAGGTACTCGAGAGCGAGATCTCCAGGATTGAGGTTGGGCGAAAAACCGAAGTGGCAGTGAACGCGTATCCGAGTGTCGTGTTTCCCGGAAACGTCCTGCGCGTGAATCCGATTGTCGACACGAAGACCAAGACGGTAAAGGTGACCGTTCAGCTGAAAGACGATGGTGGCAGCAGTTCGACAGGAACATTGCGGCTGCGGCCAGGCATGTTCGCCACGGTCAAGCTCGAGACTGAAATCCTGCAAAGTCGTGTGCTTGTACCAAAAGAAGCGTTACTCATTCGTGACCAGCGCACTTTGGTATTTGTGGCTCAATCGGGATTGGCGAAGTGGCAATACGTGGATGTTGGGGACGGCAATGAACGGCTGCTCGAGATACAATCCGGGGTGTCGCCAGGTGACACCGTGCTTGTTGCTGGTCATTATACGCTTGCACACGATGCCAAGATCAGAGTGCAAGAAATCAAATAGCGCACGCAAAACAGATCGGGGTGGCTAGAAGAAGGATGTAAGTTGAAAGAATGGGCAATGTGATCGATGCGGAAATGCGAAAACAAGAAGACTACTGAGAACGGTACAGCATTCCATACTGCTCGAAGGAGACACTTTGGAGATGCAACAGCGCTTTATCGCCAAGGCGCAACTGTTTTCAGGTTCTTCGTGCTTGGAAGCGACATGGCGCTGTTGCAATACATGGTGAAGGCGGATCTTGGCGTGAAACTCCCTTGGGTAGTCTACAACCTCCGAACACGTGTTTGCACTGAATGCTCTGCTGGAGGCCTCGTGCCACCTTGTTCGGATGGATATGACCTGTATGAACCGAAACATCAGGCCCGCGCCTAATCTCCCGACGGTGAAAAAAACCAGACTTGTGATCTATTGTCTGAGACAAGGGACGTGAGAGATGTGTCATTGCACGCGGATCTCAGGTCGGTACCAAGGGAGAGCTTATAAGGCCTGATGATTCATCAGCGGGCTATACTATACACTGGTGCAGGAGCTAGGTTGGCTTTAGTCTCACGAGACAAGCCTACACGTAGATGTGATACTCGACGTGGTTTTTCAACTTGAAGCTGTTCTTTCACCATCTCGCAAACGATGTCGCTATCATCAACTTCTATCAGGCGCCCCGTCACAACCCTGATGTTCTTCATTGGAGTTGTGTTCCTTGGTGTGATCTCGTTCGGCAACCTCTCGGTTGACTTCCTGCCTACAGTGAAGATTCCCAAGCTCACAGTTCAAACGTCGTACCCCAACGTCTCGCCAGAAGAAATCGATAACACTGTCACCCAGCCAATCGAAGCGGCATTGAGTACCGTCACCGGTTCGAAAACAGTATCTTCGGTCTCGCGCGAGGGGCTCTCACTTATTACGTCAGAGTTTTTCTGGGGGACGAACATGGATTTTGCGATGCTCGAAGTGCGGGAGAAACTGGATCAGCTGAGGGCCGTGCTTCCGAAAGAGGCTGGTCGACCGACCATCCTCCGGGTCGATCCGTCGATTGAACCGATCATGACCATTGCGATGTCGCAAAGGGTCAGCCAGGCGAAACCTCCTCAGACGGTTCAACGGACCAACCTCAACCTCGACAAGGACCAGTCGACTCTTGCGGGGTCGGGAGGACTTGTGGAGCTGAAGGAAACGGCGCGAGCGCTGATCAAGCGGCGCATCGAACAGGTTCCCGGTGTCGCACAGGCTTCTGTGCTGGGAGGACTTGAGCGCGAGATTCATGTCGACATTGATACAAGGAAATCCGAAGCTCTTGGAGTGACCCTTGAGCAGGTATCTCAGGCTCTCTCATTAGCCAACCTGAACTTGCCTGGTGGAACGATCAAGCGCGGTTCGTTCCGGTACTCACTCCGCACACTTGGAGAGTTCACCAGCCCGGATCAGATCAAGTCTGTCGTCGTTGCCCGATTGGAGGGTGCACGCACGGTGAGTGTCGGCGACATCGGCGTCGTGTTCGATACTTTCAAAGAGCGGACGGGCATCACCCGTTACAACGGAGAAGAAATCATTGCCCTCGAGGTGAGAAAAGAGGCTGGCTCGAACACCGTCGAGGTGTCCAATCGCATCAGGGGCGCTCTTACTCAACTGATGACCGATTATCCGAACCTTGCGCTTGATATCATTGATGACCAGGCAGAGTTCATTTCGCAATCGATCGGCGACGTTGAACAGGCAATCGCGATTGGAGCGATCCTGGCATTTCTGGTGCTCTTTTTCTTTCTGCGAAGTGCCAAATACCCGGTGATCATAGGAATAGTGACGCCGATTTCCATTGTCGCGACATTCCTGGCGATGTATTTCCTTCGCATTAACCTGAATATCATCTCGTTGTCGGGGCTTGCTTTGGGCATCGGGATGCTGGGCGACAACGCAATTGTGGTAGTCGAGAATGTGACACGATTGCGCGAAAGCGGCCTGACGATCATGGAAGCAGCCCTTCAGGGGGCGGAGGAGATCAATCTCGCCGTGACAGCATCCACGTTAACGAATGTGGCGATCTTCCTGCCGGTGATCTTTGTCGAAGGGGTTGCGTCGCAGCTGTTCGTAGACATGGGTGTCACGATGACGATCTCGTTACTTGTATCCCTCCTCGTCGCCGCTACACTTGTGCCGATGCTTGTCTCCCGCGAACTTCGCCGTACCCAGTCAGAGATCTCCGTGAAGAAAATCCTAAAGGGGGACGTCGTTGCGCGTCCGAGGATCACTCAGAGGCTGAGATACTGGCTCAGCTATCCATTCCGATATCTTATGGCTGGCGCTTTGGGCTTGTACTATTCTGTGTCATCCTTGTTGCGAAAGGGAATGGCGCTCCTGGCTCCGTCATTTTATCACATAGTCGACGGGGTAAGAGTTGCGAGCAACACCCGGCTCGAACAGTTCCTAGAATGGGGCCTCGCACATCGGTCGACAGTTGTAGGAGGTACATTGGCCGTATTGGCTGCGTCGGTCGGTGCGGCGATCTTGATCCCGTCCGAGCCGGCACCAGATATTGATCAGAGCCGGTTCACCGTTCAGATTGACATGCCCAAAGGCACGACGCTTGAAGGGTC
>JBGPAN010000232.1:0-6658 GCA_041480785.1 Bacteroidota bacterium
CATAGGAGGACAAAAGTACGATATCGGAGTTGCGTTCCATGCCGGTCATGAACGCTGCCTCTCCCAGCGCAGCTATGAGATTTCCTTTGCCACATCGCTGCGTGACGGCATACTCGCCGACGTAAATCTTGGGGCCGCTGCGATCGTACTTGTCATAACGATCAGCGTTGTTGATGAAGAATTCCGGCGACGAGTAATAGTGCTCATCGATGATGTCCACCGGCCGATTCTTTGGATAGCCATCCCACACGTTGGCGATGAGATGCATTTCGGGATAGTTGGCTTTGATGGCATCATGGAAGAGTGCGTACCGTTCGGCGTACTCGGGTCCACCGTTCTCGTTACCAATTTCCATGTACTTGAGGTTGAAGGGCGCCGGGTGACCGTTCATCGCCCGCTTCGAACCCCACCTGCTGTCGACAGGACCATTAGCATACTCTATCGCATCGAGCGCGTCCTGCACCCACTCTTTCATGCCGACCATCGGCACAATACCATGGTGTGACATGCCAACATTAATGACGAACAACGGTTCTGCTCCGAGGTCTTCACACAGCTGCAGATATTCATGAAATCCTAGTCCGTTCGTCGACCAGTATTGCCAGATGTTGTATTGATAACGCCGATCTCCGACATCTCCTATTGTTTGTTTCCAGCGATATGAAAGCCCGAGGTTGTCACCCTCGACCCAACATCCTCCAGGGAAACGGACAAAAGAAGGTTTGAGGTCGTCGAGCATTTTGGCAAGATCCTGGCGCAACCCGTTCGGCCGAGCTTTGTACGTCTTTTTCGGAAACAACGAGACGACATCGAAAAATGTTACACCGGGGTCCGTTGCACGGATGACAAGCCGCGCATTCGGACAATCGTCAAGTCCAACCATCGTGACTTTGAACTGTTTCCACTCCGGTCTGAGAGTATCGATGATAACCTGAGCAAGCACCCGCTCGTCCGGCGCCTCCAAGAGTGCGATCAGCGATCGGTTGATGCCGTCTGGTGTCATCGCGTACAGCGACAAATCATATTCCGCCCCCTTTTTGACCGGTATTCCCCAATACCCCTCGTTCGCAACACCGACATAACCTTCGAGAGCCTGGAGCACTTTGAGCTTGAGGTAGTGTGTGTTTTTCTCGCTCAACACATAGATTGAATCGATCGACATCTCGCCATCAGCCGCCCCTTCTTTCACAAGTTTCCAGTGAACGGGTTTGGTTGATTCCTCGAACGATCGGTTGCGTATCAATTCGCCGTATAATCCTCCGTCTCCAGCGAGGTTGATTTCTTCGAAAAAGATGCCATAGAGTGAAGGACTGACGCGGGGTCCGAGTTTGTCGGCTTCCACTACCAACGACGCCGTCGATTTGGATTGCCCAGTTGCTATGGATGACCACACGAGAAAGATAATTGATACTACTGTCAGGAGACTTGCTTGACTGTTTCTCAATTCATTTTTCCTTTTTCTGTTTGTCGACCCCTACAGCTGTGACGTTTTCTATGTCCCATTGTTATCCAAACGGGAAGGAGGGGGATCCAAAACGTGGGCAGGAATGGCTCGGCAGAGCTAGAGCCTGGCGGCAGTATCTTGGAAGTCATTGCGGGCATAATAGATAGCCGCGAGTTCTACTCCCGTCTAATATTTGACCCGCCAGGTCACCGTGCCAGACGATTTCGATAAAACAGTCACCTCCCGAACCATCCCGCGCCTGGTTGATGCAACAACCTTCGCGCCGGTGCACTCCACCCCTTGATACACATAGCCAGTCGGTTCAAGAACATAAAGAGTATATGCATCATTTCCAACGATTTCACTTGTGCCGGACAGGGTACTACCAACCCAGCGAAGATCTTCAAGCTCATAGCCACCACATGAAACATGCCGACTGGTCGCTATGAGCTGAGGGTGAGCCTCGCGTTCCCTGATGCAGAAGAGCTGACAGTTGTACTTGGGATTGATTCTTCCGGGATCGAAACCTTTGCTGAAAATTCCTGTGAGCGACTTCGTCCAAAATTCGAAGACCAGATATTCCCGATCCGTCGGAAGTCCCAGGTCGGTGAAACGAATTTCGGGAAATTCTCCTCCCGTTCGCCCGAGCACCATCCAGGAACCGAACGGTCTGTTGATTTCAAGCGAATAGAGATGACATTGAGGAGTATACCCGGCATCGAATGGACGCGGCCCTGAACCACTGACCTCCGCGTCAACCCGAAAGAGATTGTTGGATCGAGATGGATCGACATCGTACAGCTGACCTGGTCGCGTGAAGAGAACCGGCACAGCTCGTTTCGCCGGCTCGATGACCGGCGTCCGATAAACGGCCGGCTTGTCTGTCAGCATGAGCAACGAACCCGTCAGCGAAGTTACCATGGTAGATCGATAGGCACCCTCGTTCAGCTCAATATGGTCAGGGTCGTTCCGCCAGACAATATTGTTGAAGGAATTGTACTGGGCAAGACCGGCGTACGAGAACCCATCATCGCCGATCCTGCAGCCGTCGATGATGCCGACGAGCTCGGGACGAATCCCCCAGCAGGCGAGCATGAAGTGGTCCTTGCCAATTTCCTCTCTCACCGTCTGAGCATATCGACGGTAGGCGTCGACGAGGTCGATTTTCTTCCTGTCGAAGTAGTCGCGATTTGCGTTGTATCCTTCGTATCGCAGGTGACGTAATCCATCGACCTTGAAATACTCCCACCCTTGAGCGCGAAATCCTTTGAAGATCGGCCGGACGACGCCGTTCAGTGCGTCGGCATTCGATGCATCGAGCGGATATTGAATCCAGTTGCCGGTAACAAGTGTCCCGCTGCTGTCGCGAAGGAACCATTCGCTGTGTTTTTGCGCGAATTCACCGTTGAAGAATCCAACTCCCATCCAGAGGCCGGGTTTCAATCCTTTGCCTCTGATATAGTCGGCGAGGTATTTCAGACCGTTCGGAAATTTTCCGTTCGGCGTGAGCCACAGTTCCGATTCGCCGTTTCCCCTTTGGTAGCCATCATCCATCTGAAAGTAGTCATAACCAAAGGGCCCGAGCGTCGATGAGAAGACATCCGCAGTCTCGACCATGTCTTTTTCGGTGACCTTGTCGAAGAACGCGAACCACGAGATCCAGCCGGCGATGGAGCCCGGCCAGACTTTGTAGTTCCAGGGTTCAAAGAACTCAAGTCCCCGGTGATACTGAAAGAAGTGCGGTCTGAACCTCAGGACAATTTCATATCCTTCAATTTCCAGAGAGAACGAGTTCTCGTGTTCCTTCACCGTAGCGGGGGCGATCAGGACTTTCGGGTTGGCATCGACGGAGAGCACCCAATCTAGTTGTCGATCATAGATTGCACGATTTCGCAGGTTGCGGCCGAGACCCGAGGCATTTCTCACGATCAGCGGACCCTGGTTCGCACGGTCCGTGGGACGATCGGCTTCGCACGGAAACGATTCCTCGCTCGCCATTGCCGTCCCATTGATCCTGATCTTTCTGTTCCAATCCATCGTCGTCAGGAGGATAACTTGCTGGATCTTGTTCCCCTCCACGTAGACTTGCGTGCGATGGTGCACTGTCGCGCTATCACTTCGTATCTGTCCGGAGAAGATCAGTTTTCCATTGTAGCGAATGGCGATGACATTTCCCTTGATTTCCACTGTCGCCGGGCCATTGGGCGGCGCCGACCGGAGAGCACTCACTTGAGCAAAGGAGTATCCACACCACACGGTGAGGAGAACGCTGATACAGACCGATTTCAAAGAGATCATGAGTCCCATGCTCTGTTATCGTTCACCGTGAGGGTGGTACCGATCATCGTCGCACTCTTGGCGCCATTTATTTCTCTGGAGCTGGCGGCAACAGATCGACAATTCCGACGTCAATGTACTGGCCGCCTCCGGTCTGTCTGCAATGTACAGCAATGGTATTCTTCCCCGGCTTGATCGCGTTTCGACCTGCGGGTGTCATTGGGACTTCTTCGTATTCGCTCGTATAGCCGCCATACGATCCCGCCAACACTCCATTGATGTACACCTCGGCGTCCTCGTCATGATGAAGTCTGAAATGAAGCGAGACAACATTCTCGACGGAAACCATCACCTCCGTGCGCATCCAAATGTCCGAGGTCTTCCATTCGGTTCGGACAATTGCACCCGGCGTTCCTTGCGTCCCGAATCCGCCCATGCCCTGTTTCCATTCACCGTCAGAAAATTCCGGCTGAATCCAATTCTCCGCAGGTTTGTCAACCGTATAGCGCCACACTTTCCCCTGCTCTTCCGATGTCGGGACTATGATTTTCACAATCGGCGGAGGTGGAACTTTTGAGAAGTCTCCCCGATTTGCTGCGGCGACGCGTTCGACGTCCGGCTTGACGATTTTCCGGTCGTAGGTCATCAATCCGTTGCACTCGACCTCAACATCTGTCGTTTGTGTGTAGATCGCCGCCGAGAGCCCCGGCGTATCTTTGAACTCATACACGCGCTTCATGAACTTCTCGTACCGCGAGGTGAGCTGTTCGACATCGGACATCCCCTGATAGCCCCAGTGTTCCTTTTTCCAGGTGTGTCCATCAACAGCGAGGCCCAACCCGCCGAATTCCCCAAGAACGATAGCCCGGCTCGAATCGGGGTCGGGCGATTTTGGCTGCGGGTAATGGTGAATGTCGAGAACATCTCCAGCCTTCTTATCCGTCCATCCGCTGGCATTGTTGACGAGTCGCGTCGGATCCAATTGTTTCACCCACGCTGCGAGGCGCTCAGTATCATATTGTCCCCATCCTTCGTTGAAAACAACCCACATGATGATCGAGGGATGGTTGTAATGAGTCACGACCAGATTTGCCAACTCTGTTTCGAACTGCATCTTGGAATCATCGGTCTTGTTGTTCCCGCTGGGCATGTCCTGCCACACTATCAGGCCGAGCTTGTCTGCCCAATAGTACCATCTGTCGGGCTCGACCTTGACATGCTTGCGGGCCATATTGAACCCAAGCTTCTTGGTCATCTCAATGTCTGACCGCAATGCCTCGTCAGTCGGCGCCGTGTAGATTCCATCCGGCCAGAAGCCTTGATCGAGCGGGCCCACCTGCATCACGAACTTTCCGTTCAGAAGTATCCGGTTCACACCTTTCTCGTCGCGGGCAACCTCAATCTTCCTCATTCCGAAGTAGCTCTTGACGGCGTCAACCTGTTTTCCATTTTCCAGCAGGCGGATGTCCAAATCATACAAAAAGGGATTTTCCGGCGACCAGAGTTTCGGCGATTTGATCGGAATGGAAATCTCCACACCAACCTTTCCTTCGGACTCGGCAATCTGTTCGGCACCGTCGTGAACTTCAACGTGCACAGTGCAACGAGTGCTTTCACCAGCGCTCAGCGCTGTCAACCGGATTGTCTTGGAATCCACGTCAGGTACAAGAACCAGTGCTGAGAGATGTTCGGGGGCAACGGGCTCGAGCCAGACCGTCTGCCATATGCCGGTTGTGGGAGTGTACCATATCCCCGACGGCTTCAATACTTGTTTGCCCCGCGGCTGGTCACCTCCATCTGAGGGATCATAGACACCCACGACAATCTCCTGAGCTCCATCAGGATTGAGCGCGTCCGTGATGTCGAACGTAAAAGGATCATACCCGCCGCGGTGTTGGCCGACTGGCTTGCCATTCACAAAGACTCTCGCCTCCCAATCTACTGCCCCGAAGTGGAGTGCCACTCGCCGGCCTTCCCAGTTCTTCGGCAACGTCGCCGTCCGTCGATACCATAGCCTCTTTGTGGTTTTCATAACTCCGGACAACGCAGATTCGATCGGATATGGCACGAGGATCGTTCCAGGAAGTTCCTCGCCGAATGAAGGCTCTTCGTTTTCCTTTGCCTCTTTGTATTGCCACAACCCGTTAAGGTTTATCCACTCGTCCCGAACCATTTGTGGACGCGGATACTCGGGAAGAGCGCTGTCCGGTGATACGTCTTTTGCCCACTTCGTCAGAAGGGGTGCGTCCGTGGGAATCTTCCACTGCGCAGCGGAACTCTGCACGAGCATAAGAAGAGCAACGAAGAACGTGAGAGAGAGGATCGCTTCTTTCATGTTTTCATTCAACCTTCCATTCGTAGATGCCAGCAGAAAAGTCGGCCATCAATTGGACTTCTACACGCAGGCCAGTTGTCTTCACGCGTTTGAAAGAGACCTTACAGTACCGGTCCTTGTCGATTTCGTATTGCGTAGCGCCTTCGACAGGTTTCCACGCGTCACCGTCTTTGTAGAACACACGCCACGATTTCGGGAGGCGGCATTCGCCGATGCCGGTATCATCGTACCAATACACCTCGGTTCTCGAGACCGACTGCTCTTTCTTGAAATCGTATTGCACCCACTCCGTCGTCCCTTTCCGCGGCCACCAATGCAGGTATGGAATCGTATGATCGATCGAGTTCTTTGGTTCCAATTGATCGTTGACGGCGTCCGCGCGACGCTTATCGGATGCTGTAACCTTGCTCAGGTAAGCGATCGTCGGCGCTGGCAGTGGACGCGCTGCCGATACTTCCCGTGCCGGCCAGACGTTCATCTGTCCAAGCCCGCGATGCGCCCAGGCATAATAAGGGATCGCGACAAAATCCTGTGGAGGATCCGAGACTATCGTGCCTTCCAGCGTTCGCCGAACAGAGATAGCAGACGACTGAACTATTTGC
>JBGPAN010000233.1:0-6590 GCA_041480785.1 Bacteroidota bacterium
CTCAACCGCGGTCACTTGTAGGTTCGATTTCAACATCCGGCAACGCCGCAGAAGATGTTGTCGGCGTTTCGCTCAATCAGCGCCTCCCGTATCTCGCAGACCAGATCGTTGATCCTCCTGCGGTGGTTGTTGATATCTTTGGTGCAACATCGAACACCAACTGGATTACGCACCACCGCTCGGCGACAGGTATCAAGAGTGTCAGCTGGAACCAGGTTGGAGCTGATCACTACCGCTTGACAATAGCCCTGAACAACGCGCAGCCCTGGGGGTATGATGTCGCGTACGACCAAGGGTCGAACCTGAGGATACGCATACGAAAACCACCCAAGATTGCAAATCCAGATTCCATTCTTGCCGGTTTCACGATCGCGGTGGACGCGGGCCATGGTGGCGATGCCTCTGGCGCAGTGGGAGCGACGGGAGTTCAGGAAAAAGATATCAACCTTGCCATCGCTTCGCATCTTCGGTCTCTTCTTCAGAGCAAGGGTGTGAAAGTCGTCATGACACGTACGGACGATACCAATGTCGGCATGCCGGAGCGGAATGATGCTGTCATCAATGGAGGCGCTCAGATACTTGTCAGCATTCACTGCAATTCAGGCGGAGGAGGTTCAGATGCAGAGGCTGTAAAAGGAACGAGCACGTACTACCGCCATCTTGGGTATCAACCGCTTGCAAACATCATGTACGAAAAGATGCTTGAGCTCGGACTGAATCAATTTGGCATGGTCGGGAGTTTCAACTTTTCACTCAATGCACCCACGCAGCTTCCGAATGTCCTGGTGGAAACGGCGTTCCTCTCGAATCCCGAGGACGAGATGAAACTCATGGACGACAGTTTTCGGAAGGCCATTGCAGGTACAATCATCACTGGATTGGAGCAATTTGTGAAAACGTATGCGCAGCCAGTGGAAAAAGGCAGAGAGTAGAAAGCAGAAGGCAGACAGCGGAAACTAACAAGACGGACAAGCAAAGACAAGTGATGCTGCGAGACGGAAGTCCTCACGGCAGGTCGCACCTGATCCTCTGCACACAGATTTCTTCCGTTGATAGGCTGAAGATTTTTCAGTATTGTTGAGGTGCAACCAACTCGTTGAATTCAACCAATCATCAGTCAAACATCGCCAATCGGAAATTCAAGTATGGCACATCGTGCACTCTGGAGCGGACGGTTCACAGAACCTCTCGCTGAAATTGCATTACATTTCTCCTCTTCTATCGATCTCGACAAGCAGCTGTATAGAGAGGATATCGTAGGAAGCATTGCGCACGTTGAGATGTTAAGCGCTACCCATATCCTTACGGCAGCTGAAGCCCGGAGAATCCGCACCGCGCTCAAACAGATCCAAAAAGAAATTGAAACGGGCAAGTTCCGGTTCACAGGAGAGCACGAGGACGTGCACCTTGCCATCGAGCAACGGTTGATTCACAAAATCGGTCCATTGGGCGGGAAACTTCACACGGCCCGAAGCCGAAATGACCAGGTAGCGCTCGACGAGCGCCTGTATCTGCGGTCTGCGATCAAGGACATCAACAAGCTGATCGTTCAGCTTCAGCGGGTGTTGCTGTACAAGGCTGAGAAGTACTTCGGAACACTGATGGCGGGGTACACACACCTTCAGCGTGCCCAACCGATCATGCTTTCACATCATCTCCTCGCGTATGTTTCGATGCTCGAGCGTGACTGCGAGCGCATGAACGATTGTTATGCACGGTTGAACAAATTGCCGCTGGGAGCGGCAGCCCTGGCGGGAACATCGTTCCCCATCGATCGTGCCTCAGTTGCGAAGAAACTCCATTTCGACGGCGTGGTTGAAAACAGTATGGATGCTGTGAGCGATAGGGATTATGTCATCGAGTTCATCTCTGCGTGCTGCCTTGTGATGATGCACCTGAGCCGCATTGCTGAAGAGATGGTACTCTGGAGTACGAAGGAATTTGGCTACATCCATATCAGTGATGCCTACACGACAGGCAGCAGCATCATGCCGCAGAAGAAAAACCCTGACATGGCTGAGCTTGTGCGCGGCAAGACAGGGCGTGTCTACGGATCGCTGGTGAACATGCTTACGATTATGAAAGCTCTTCCGCTTGCGTATAATCGGGATATGCAGGAAGACAAGCTGCCAATGTTTGAATCGGTTGCAACAACCAAGCAATGCCTGGCGATCGTCGCACAAATGCTCGTGCACTCACAGTTCGACCGGCACCGCATGGAAGAAGAACTTCGGAACGATTTCCTGACCGCCACGGAGATTGCAGACTATCTGGTGCGCAAAGGATTGCCATTCCGGGAAGCGCATGCAGTTACAGGAAAGATCGTTATATACTGCATCGACCGGCGCATGTATCTGGGTAATCTTGACCTTGATACACTGCACCAGTTCTCGAAGCTGTTTGGGCCCGATGTGTTCGACTACATGTTGCCTCACAAGAGCGTCGAGCAAAAGAAATCTTCCGGCAGCACATCTCCGCACGATGTGAAGCGCCAGATCATTCGTTGGTCAAGGGCGTTAAAGGTACGGAGAGGGTAGGAAGCAGAAGACAGAAGGCAGCAAGCAGCAGGCCGTCCCGGAACATCGAGACGGCCTTTTAATTTGCGCTAGCCTTTACTGGCGGACATAGCCGGGGCCGCGAATCACACGACCGGGGAGATTGCCGGTGAACTTGCCGTTTTCCCAAACGGGCATGCCGTTGACGAGGACGAGGCTTATTCCTTCGGAGTACTGGTGAGGATTCTCAAATGTGGCTTTGTCCGTGATGGTCGCGGGATCGAAAAGGACGAGATCAGCATAGAAACCCGGCTTCAGAATGCCGCGATCTTTGATTCCCATGCGCTGAGCAGGAAGCGATGTCATCTTTCTAATGGCGTCTTCGAGAGTAAGGATTTTTTCCTCCCGCACATACTTGGCGAGGATCCTCGGAAAACTCCCGTACGTCCTTGGATGAGGCTTTCCCTTGGAAAGCGGTCCTTCGGTCGCGCGGCCCGTGGCATCGGTGCAGAAGCTCGTCCAGGTCTGAGCCATTCCCATTCTCAAATCCTCCTCTGTCATACCAAACGTCACACGGTCCGTCCTTCCTGAATCCGCAACGAGGAAGTCGAACAGCGCATCGAGAGGCTCTTTCTTCGATGCGGCGATCACCTCGGAGAGTCGTTTTCCCTCCCATTTTTTCAGATCAGGGTTTGAAACCGAACAAATCATGATGAGCTGAAAATCCAACCACTTTGCGGCTGTGCGTTCTTTCTTTATCTGTTTACGAACCATGGGGTCCTGCAGGCGCTTCATAAGTTTCTCCGTCCCACCCTCCCGGACCCAGCCCGGCAGCCACTGTTTCAATTCGTTCGAAGAGGCGATATAAGGGTATTGATCGGCTGTGACGTCGAGGCCTTCATTCCGTTGCTGTTGGATGATCCGCACAACTTCTGGCATCTTTCCCCAGTTGGCTTTCTGATTAACCTTCAGATGCCAAATCTCTACCGGGATTTTGGCTCCCCGGGCAATATCAGCCGCTTCCAGCACGTACTCGATGACCTTTTCCTGTTCATCCCGGATGTGCGTAGCGTAGATGCCGCCGAACTCTGCAGAGGCCTTTGCCAGCTCAATCAATTCGGGTGTCTTTGCGAACATCGCCGGCGTGTACTCAAGAGCGGAACTGATCCCCATCGCTCCCTGCTGCATAGCAGTGCGAACAAGCTGCTTCATTTGACTCAGTTCATCAGGGGTCGGTTCACGGTCATCGAATCCAATGACATACTCCCGAGCGGTAGCTGCTCCGACATAGGAGCCAAGATTGATTGCCGACCTGTTTTTCTCCACCCGGGCAAAGTACCCGTTGAAGTCTGTCCAATCGACGGTGAGCTTGTACTCATCGAAATAGGACTTCATCTCTTTGAGAATCTTGTCATTCACGGGAGCCGGTGATTCTCCCTCACCGTTGATCTCGGTGGTGATCCCCTGCGAGATCTTGCTCATCGCCCGGTTGTCGACCAGGATCGCATGTTCGGACTGACCGAGCATATCGATGAATCCGGGAGCAACGACCTTCCCGCCGGCATCGACGACACGCTTTGCCAGCCGCGCATCGAGCTTTCCGATGGAGATGATCTTATCGCGATAGATGCCTATGTCGGCTTGATACCATGGATTGCCGGTGCCGTCTACAATCTTGGCGTTCTGAATGATGATATCATAGGGGCCTTCGCCCGAAGGCTGGCACGAAATTCCTGCAAGGACAAGAAGGAAAAAGATGGTAGCAATGAATGGTTTCATGTGGTCACCTCGGGTCTAGATGGACAACCGTAGGAAGCTAAATGAAATGAGGCGCGTGTTGACGGCTCAAAAAACATCCGAAGTAAAGACAAGAAGTGCCGCGAAAGCAAGAAAGAGAATCAATGTGACAATGAGAGCTTTCAGCATATGCAATTTCTCAGCGTTCTTCATCCCGAAGTAGCAGATGATCCCCGGGGTTCCCCACGCCATGCCAACTAAATTAAGGCCAAACCCGGCCTTCGCAAGCAACTTCTCGGGATCATTGAAAAAGACCTCAATGGAAAGGACGGTCAAAACGCATCGCAAGATGGATGTGAAAATAAGGGGAGCCATTCCCAAGCCGACAAAGCCGAGAGCGTTGGGCAATTCACCGAGGCCGCCGAGAAGTTCTGCGCCAATGTGAAACACCATCGCGAGTACAACCCAAAGCAAAAATGTAGTGAGAGTTGAGATGAAGAACGACAGCACACCAACGCTGACGGTAGCAGTTCTCAGATAGCCTTGAAGGAATGAATCAAGAGAAGTGAAAAAAGCATACAGACAGACTATAATGAACGTGTCCCCCAACCGCGGCGTGTCGTAAAGGGATGCCGTTGTGTACTCAGGGTCAAACATTACCTGGAAGATTTGCTGGAGAATATACACGTGCACCCCTCGAGGCCAATATATGAAAGAGGATTCCTCAGATGGTACATTATTTGCGCTGGAAAATCAAGCCAATAGAGCGACCCGGGGAGGTGGATTAATGCACAGGCGGGACTTTGGTCGGTTTTTCCGCGAGACGGTCCCAAACTTTAATGAGAAATGGCACAATCAGCAGGGCAAGAAATGCGACGATGATGCCGACGACTGCATCGGTGACAAAGTGGTACCGTAGGTAGAACGTCGAGATATATAGGGACAGGACGACAGGCGTCAGAATATAAAAGGAAGGTCGATGGTAGCGGTACGCCATCACCCACATGATGGTGGCCGCAGCGCAGTGCGGACTGGGAATGTTTCCGCCGACGAAGTGGACATTTGAACGCATGAGTTCGCCGAAGAATGTAAACACATATCCCTTTAACGGAACAGAGTAAAGGTCGCCGATCGTAGCCATCGGACCGGCAACAGGGAAAAGGATGAACCCGATGTCGCACAGAATATTGGTAAAGCCGAGAGTGAAGAGGTAATCTTCCATCGCCACTTCGCCGCGCAGGTAATAAATGATGCCGCAAAGGATGGGATACATCGGAACGTAAATGACGTAGGCAAACATCATCCATTCGGTCAAAGGCGGCGTCGTGATATGCTGGAGCCAGAGTGTCGGCTGCACACCGAAGATGTATTGTTCCGCATCCATCACGTACTCATCCATCCACTGTCCCTGAAGAATGAGCTGCAGTTTGTCGACAGCGCCGAAGAGATAGGCATACGCAAGGGTCACCGCAGCTACACGGAGAAGAAATCGGGGGAACTTCCTTGTCGTTTTCTCCGAAGCAAAGACGACTGCCAGGTACACCACACCGGTCCCGATGTTCTTGATGATGAGCATCCACCATCCCTCAACGGAAGGGTTGAAAAGGAGTGCGAGGATGCTAAAGAACGAGAGGGTGAAGAGAATAAGCCCGTCTGTGGCGCGGAGATGAAAACCTGCAATATGAATTGTCTTGTCGGTCATCCTGTCGGTTATCGTAGCGAGGTCTCAGATTAATGTGTGTTCAGTCATCGCAGGAAACAAATCGAGTAGTCCAGTACGACGCCCAGCAGCCAGTGCAGGAGAATTATGAAGAGAATTGACTGCGCTCGGAAGGCAATGATGCCCCAGATGAGCGCGCCGATTACAGAGCTATAGATCTCGCCTGCCGGCTTGCCGATGTGAAGAATACACGAGAGAGCGGTTTGCACGAGAATCGATTGCCAGTCGCCAAGTGTTTGTCGCAATCCAAACTGCATGAACCCGCGAAAGTATGTCTCCCACCCAATGTAGAAAAAGAGATACGCGAACGCATGGCTCAAAAAAGTGGCCGGCGAAGCAGCGGCGCCTTTGAAGAGGGGATACTCGACCACGAATTCAGGATCATTCCTGGAGAGATACGACGCCAATGCAAAAATCGGTGCAAGGACCAGAAACGCCTTCAGTCCGAAGCGCCAATCACCAAACTGCAAGCCATAGGAAGAGAGACGTTCTTTGAAAACAAACCTGATGATCAGAAACGGTACGAGGGCGAGCAAAACAAAAGCAGCCACAAACGTATAGAGTTCTGCTGTGCGCTGCGGATCACCAAAGAGCACAAACATCGATGTCAGGTTGCCCAGGTAGAAAGATTTAGCGCC
>JBGPAN010000234.1:0-6589 GCA_041480785.1 Bacteroidota bacterium
GGCGCTGGAAGACAGTGAAAAGCGATACCGGAAGTTCTTTGAAGAAGATCTTTCTGGGGATTTCATAGCCACCCCCGACGGACGCATACTTGCCTGCAATCCTTCTTTCGCGAAAATGTTCGGGTACACCTCGGTCTTTGAAATTATGAATTCGGACGGCCTTGGTCTCTACGAAAGTACGCGGGCGTACGAGAACTTCCTTGACATACTTCGCGAACACCGGAGTCTCAGCAATTATCAAATGGTCATGAGGCGGAAGGATGACACGCCGGTGTACGTCGTCGGCAATATCAGCGCTGAGTTCAATGAGCAGGACGAGCTGATCCAGATCCAGGGATTCGTCATCGACGAGTCCGAGCGCGTGAGAGTCGAGCAGACACTTCGCACGAGCGTTGAACAGTTCCGAAAGGTTTTTGAAGAGGGACCTGTGGGGATGATGATGGTCACTTTGCAGGGCGAGATCATCAAAGTGAATAACGCGTTCTGTGCGATGGTGGGATATCCCGAGGCCGAGTTGCGGCGCCTCACGATCGATGGGGTGACACATCCTGAGGACATTCGGAAGGACCTCGAACGCATGCAGCTGTTGCTGAGCGGGGAGATTGCTACCTACCGCACGGAAAAACGGTTTTTGACAAAGCGAGGTGATGTCATCTGGGGCCTCCTTACGGCGTCTGTGGTAAGAGAGGCTGATGGCGCTCCTCTGTACGGTCTGCGTATCGTGGAGGATATCACAGCCCGCAAGCGGGGAGAAGAAGAGCTGGAACAGTCCCTTTCCGTGCTGCGCGCAACATTTGAAGCGACACCGTCGTCGATCATGGTCGTCGATCTGCATGGAAGGCTGATGAACTACAATCTGCGGGTCGTGAATATGTGGGGGATACCGCAGGAACTCCTCATGGATCGGGATGAGAAGAAGATTATCAGTTTCATGTTGGAACAGGTGGAAGATCGGGAGTCTTTCCTCTCCACCATTAAAGGTGCGTATGCACAGCCCGAGGTCGAGAGCTTTGACATTGTCAGGTTGACCGACGGGAGGGTAATCGAGCGATATTCGAAGCCGCAGCGCGTGGCCGGAAAGACCGTAGGGAAGGTTTGGGCTTTTCTCGATGCTACGGAGCGTGTCAGGTCCGAGGAGCGCATTCGCGCGTCCGAAGAGAAGTACAGAACACTCTTTGAGGAATCGAAGGACGTTGTGTTCATCAGCACGCCCAGTGGGAGATTTCTCGACATCAATCAGGCAGGCGTCGATCTCTTCGGCTATTCCAGCAAAGAGGAGCTCCTGAGCGCGGATATCTCCAGGGATCTCTACTCAGTTCCGTTGGAGCGTGAAAAAACCCACCGTTTGCTTGAACGGGAGGGCTACATCAAGGACTACCCGACCGTTGCCCGGACCAAAGACGGGCGTACACTGGTCGTTCTCGAGACCACGACGACTGTCCGGGGTCTGGGAGGAGAGGTCATCGCCTATCGGGGCATTTTGCGGGATGTCACCGAGCAACGCCGACTTGAAGATCAGCTGCGACACGTTCAGAGAATGGAGAGTGTTGGAACTCTTGCCGGCGGAATCGCTCATGACTTCAACAATATTCTCTCCATTGCCGTAGGCTATCTTGCGAGGCTGGAAGGACCTGTCGTTTCCAACGACGTGAAGACCCATACGGTGGAATCGATCAGGAAGGCTCTTGCGCGGGGAACGGGGCTGGTTCAACAATTGCTGACGTTCGCCCGAAAAACCAGCGGTGTGTTTGAAGGGGTCTGGGTCAACGACGTTCTTGGGGAACTCACAAAACTTCTCGCGGAGACGTTTCCTTCGAACATTCATTTTGAACTCAAACTTGACGACAACCTTCCGCTTCTCCTTGCTGATGCGGGACAGTTGCAGCAAGCCGTGCTCAACCTGTGCATCAACGCACGCGACGCGATCGCAGAACAGGAATCCTTTGAAAGACTTGGCGGAACTGTGACCATCGAATCGCGTGTCGTTGAACGACATTCATTGACCGGGCGCTTCCCCGCTGCGAAGGAGAATCAATATGTCCTGATTCGTGTGCGGGACACCGGAACTGGAATGGATGAGTCGACGAAGGGACGGATCTTTGAACCATTCTTCACCACAAAACCGCAAGGCAAAGGGACTGGGCTCGGACTTGCTGTGGTTTACGGAGTGGTCAACGGACATCAGGGCTTTGTCGATGTTGAAAGCGCCCGCGGCAAAGGGACTGCAATCTCCCTCTATTTTCCTGTGCAACCGGTTGAAGCACCAGTCGCTCCGGACAAATCACCAAGTGAACCGCCGCGAGGCGCCGGTCAGACGGTGCTGTTGGTCGAAGACGAAGAGATGCTCCTCGATCTTCTCGAGACACTGCTTGAGGAACATGGCTACAGAGTCTTGACAGCTCACGACGGTCAGGAGGCGGTTGACGTCTATAAGCAATTTGGAGAAGGAATCAGTATTGTGTTGTCAGACATGGGATTGCCCAAGCTCGGCGGTTGGGAAGTATTCCGGCAAATGAAGGAGATGAATCCAAAAGTCCGCTGCATCCTCGCGAGCGGCTATTTCGACCCCGACCTGCGCCTGCAAATGGTCAAAGAGGGGGCTGTCGATTTTGTCCAGAAGCCATATGTCCCCAACGTCATTCTCGCTCGCATTGGTGAGGCAATCAATACTCCTGCCGCCAGCGAACAAGGAAGTAGCACCTGAGTGTGTGCCCGCCGTCAAAAGAGTCTTGCTATTGTTCTTCCTTTTCCCTATGTTTTTTCCCAGTTGTTCGTCCGAATATATCTCTCAAGTACCGGAGCGTTATCGAGCAATTCGCTACCATACCAAAGCATTGGTTCCTCGAGAATTGGTTCTCGGTTTCTTATACAGTTACATCTCGTAGAGCGGCGTGAAACACGGTAGCGAGTTACGGAGTTCGATGACGTCGGAAGGGCGAGGTCCGGCCATGGGGAGGGTGGTGGGCGCAACAGCAGCTATCTTCTTCTGCTTTGCCTTTCTCTTCTCGTTCCTTTTCCCCAAAGAACGTTCGTTTGCTGAACCAAACGCCGGTGCGGAGAGTTTCGCTCTTACCGTTCCCATGGAGAGCCGTACTGTCGTCGAGGGTGCAAGATCTGAGTCACCATTCCCAGACTTGGTTGCGTTTCAAGATACGACAAAGCGACTCTCCACCGGTGTTCTTTCTCGCCGGGCGCGAGCCCTTCTCCAGAAGCGGGCCACGGTCGACACCTCCACAGTAAAGTCCGCCGCAAAGATCCTTGAGGCCATCAAAGCGTTGCCGAGGGACTCTTCTGCACGGTTGCTCCATTTTGGCCATGTGCGTCGTGATGCTCCCACGATCGATCTTTCGCAGGAACCGACACACCCGATGTATCTGCCGGACCCGGTCAGCATTCGAACGCAGCAGACGCTCGACTCTACCCTGTTTCTCTATCATATCCGGAAAATCTACAATTCCACAGACACGCGGGTACCGCTCGATCTGTCCCTTGAGGAGTACCGTCAACTACGGTTGAAACAACTCATCCGGAAGAATTGGGAGGATGTGGCACGTAGCTACCAACTCGAATCGGAGAAGAAAAAAGGTCTGGGGGATCTCTTTGGATCAGTAACAAATATCGAAATTCCTATCCCGAAAAACCCTCTGTTCAGCATCTTCGGACCGAATATCATCCATATAAGTATCAACGGTGCTGTGGATATCCACGGAGCATTTCGAAACACGACGTCTGACCTGTTCGTGAACAACCCTCTCGGCCAGAGCCGAAGTGAGCCTGATTTCAGCCAGGAAGTCCAGGTGAACGTGAAGGGGCAGATAGGAGATAAGCTCAATATCAACGCCGACTGGAACACACAGCGGACGTTCGAGTACGAAAATCAGCTCAAGGTCCAATACAAAGGCTACGATGACGACATCATCCAGAGTGTTGAAGCTGGAAACGTCTCGCTTACGACAAACTCATCTTTCATCTCAAGCAGTTCGGCGCTCTTTGGCATCAAGGCCGGCTTCCAGTTCGGGCCTCTGAAACTGACGACCGTTGCTTCACAGAAGAAGGGCCAGATCAAGGCTCTGGCGGTGTCCGGTGGTGGACGGCCAACGCCATTTGAGAGGCGAGCGACAGATTATTCCCATGATCACTATTTCATCGATACGTCGTACATCGCCTGGTTCGATTCGTCGTTTCTCAACATCCCCCCCAGAGTAAAGCCGAGCAAGCAAATAAAGGATATCGAGGTGTGGGTCTCTCGTATCGGTAACGAGGATCCTAACGAGCGAGACGCAGTGGCATTTCTCGATCAGAGTAGAGTGCTGGCGATACAAAAGGACCCTGTTGCCCGCGCCCTGCAATATGATATGGTCCCCGGTGAAGTGGAGGTCGGTCGTTTCATTCGTTTGGATCCGTCGATCGACTACACCTATCACGCGTATGAGGGATATATTACGCTCAACCGGTCGTTGCAACCGGAGCAGGCGATTGCTGTCGCGTACACGTTGCCCGACGCGATCGATCCGGGAAAAACGATAGACGTGGGGACTTTCAGTACGCGCGATACATCCCGGTCGGTGAAGATGGTGTTGAAGCTGGTCCGTCCTCAGAAGCTGGGGCCCCAGTTCCAGGCAGCCTGGCGGATGATGCTCAAGAACATCTATCCGCTTGGGGGTCGAGGGATCAAGAAAGAGGGATTTGACCTGAAGATCCTTTACGAAGTTCCGGGAAAGGATCCGCAGGACAACATCCTTGGGGCATTTAATCTGATCGAAATGTTCGGGCTTGACCGATATGGGGAAACCTCGGGTTCGCCGCCAGACGGCAAATTTGACTACTCCCCGGGGGTAACGATCGACGAGTCCCGCGGCGAATTAATATTTCCGCGAACGGAGCCGTTCCGCGAAGGCATCCGGCGATATTTTCTTTCGAAGGATCGGTCGATTGCCGACGCCGATTCCTTTGCGTTCGCGGAAGTGTACGATACGACATTTAACGGAGCCTCGAACAGCCAGCGGAACAAATTCCTGATCCGCGGATCGATTACATCATCCATCGCTTCATCGTACTCCATCGGATTCAACGTGGTCGAAGGAAGCGTCAAGGTTGTGGTCGACGGCAATCCGGCGCAGGTCAACACAGACTATAGCGTCGACTATATTTCTGGTCAGGTGACAATCAAGAACCAATCTCTGCTCGTTCCAGGGAAAAACCTCTCGATCGAGTACGAGGCGAATGACCTGCTGCAGTTGGCATCCAAATCACTGCTCGGTGCCCGGGGGGAAATCGATATGGGGAAGAATTCCGCCCTCGGCTTTACAATCATGAATCTCAGTCAGCAGTCGTTGAGCGACAAGATCCGGCTCGGGGAAGAACCGATCAGCAATACCATCTTCGGCATCGACGGAAACACAACGTTGAATCTGGATCTCGTGACCCGGGCTCTCAATTGGCTGCCTGGGATACAGACAAACGCTCCCTCGACCATCATGCTCCGAGGCGAGGCAGCGTACATGTCTCCTAATCCGAACACGAGAACGAGTCCGATCCCCATCGACGGTGGAGTGGCTGTGGCGTATATCGATGATTTCGAGGGAGCCCGTCGGACCATACCACTCGGTGTCAACTATGGCGGATGGCGAAATTCAAGCGTGCCAGACTACATCACTGGCCTGGATGATCCTTTCAAATCGAAACCGGAAGAGAAGATGGAGTACAAGGCGAAACTTGTATGGTTCAATTTCCCGCCGGGCGATGTCGTCGTAACAGACATCTGGCCCAAAAAACAGGTAGCCCGCGGCAACGAAGCGGTGTCTGTTCTCAATCTCTGGTTCAGGCCGAGCATCCGGGCCGCGTACAACTATTCCATGGACCTTGAAGGGAAACTCTTTTCACATCCGCAATACGCTTGGTCTGGAATCCAGTGGCTGATTGGTTCGACTGCCACAAATCTTCTCGACGAAAACATCAACTTCATTGAATTGTGGATCAATCTTCCGAAAGTGCAGCGGACCACGAAGCTCAACATTGATTTGGGCCTGATCAGTGAAGATGTCGTTCCGAACAACAAGCTCGACACTGAAGACGGGCTCGACGGCGGCATTCGGAGCGGCATTATGCGGCAGGGGGAGGATGTCGGCCTCGATGGACTCTCGGATGACCAGGAGCGATCGACGTATGCTGACTTTATCCGGAAGTATCCTCAATATCAAACTGACCCATCAGGAGACGATTGGACGCGTCCGTCGACGGCATCCACATCGTGGCAGGACTACGAGGGGATCAACGGCACTGAAGGAAACGCTGCGAGCGATGTCGGTCGTATTCCGGACACCGAAGATTTGAATCGCAACAATGTGCTTGACCGGGCGAACAGCTACTTCGAGTATGAGGTATCACTCGATACGATGAGCGCGGACTTCCGCCAGTACCAAGCAGGCGGAAACAACGGATGGTTTCAAATTCGAATTCCTCTCAATGGATACAAGCGGAAAATCGGGGATCCGACATTCGGAACCGTGGAAGCAATGCGCCTCTGGCTCACCGGCGCTCAGGACGAGACCATTCTGCGGATTGCGGAGTTCAATCTTGTTGGCAACCA
>JBGPAN010000235.1:0-6585 GCA_041480785.1 Bacteroidota bacterium
AATAGTACGACGCCAGTCGCTGGTACCCAGCTTTGACAAGTTCTCCTTCACGATATTTTGCCAGGAAGGCTTTCATAGGACTGGCATCTACCTTCATGCCAAAGAGCGACATCGATCCGATTTGAAACTCGGCATACAGAGTGTTAGGCACTTTCGATTTGCCGTACTCCGTTGTCCCCAGTTTTCCTTCAGGATCGAGGGCGATCGCTTCTTTGTAGAACGCAATCGCCTTTTCCTGATTGTAGCGTGAATCGTATTTCTTGGCCAGGTTGAAGACTGTCTTTACGTCTTTTGGATTTTTCGCGTACAAGTCGGCGTAATATTTGTACGTTTCGATCCCCCTGAAAGACTTGTCGATTTGCTCGTGGAATTTCTCTGCAGGAGGACCATAGCCAACATGCCAGTCGACCTCAGATCCGTCCGGATCGAGAATCAGCACTGTTGGCGTAGCCATGATGTTGAACTTTGTGAATGTCTCCGCACCGCCCTTTTGTGTCCGGTCGGCACGGAACATGACAAAGTGAGAGTTGAAGTAATCGTGGTAGGTTTTGTTTTCCCAGTATTGCTGACCCAGCAATATGCAGCCACCTCAAGTAGGCGAGAAGAAGTCGACAAGGACCTTTTTATTCTCTGTTTTCGCTTTCGCGAGGGCCTCATCGAGACTTCCCTTGAACCAGTTCTGCGCTGATGCCATGGCAACAACAGCCATCAGAACTGCGATCCCAAAGAGTTGTCTCTTCATGGAAGTGTTCCTTTGAATTAGATGTGCGTTGTTTCTCATCTTCCTGTCGTCACAAATTAATCTACAATTCTTTGGATCCGTTGTCAACGGACGGGACAAAGACGGCTAGGTCCGCCGTGAAGAGTTCTCGGGCAAGAGCTCGTTCCCTTTTTCAAGAAAATGCAGGGCAAGCAATATTCCCGCAGCCCAGGGAAGAATTTTGAAATCAGATGCTGCAATCGCGTCCTCCAACTCTTTTCTGCTTAAGAAAAGCAGCTTCTGTTCTTCCAGATCATCGCTGTTCGGTTCGGCAACACGGCGCGCTCCTTGTGCCAGGAAGAAGTGCCCCACACCAGCACCCCTGTTCGCATCAACCGGAAAACTCCCAAGAGCCGTCCACTTGCCGGCTTCAAATCCTGTTTCTTCAAGGAGTTCTCTCTTCGCAGCCTCCAGAGGATTTTCGCCAGACTCCATGTAGCCTCCCACTGGAGCGAGAGACGTACCCTGGATAGCATATTTCGTTTGACGAAAACAAAGGAATTTGTCATCCTCAGTTATCACGACGACATTCACAAAATCAGGTGTGATAATCCATTGCCAATCCGGAATGATGCGGCCGTTCGGCAGTTCAATGGTGTGACTCTCGACGGTCAGGAATGGACTCCCTTGAAGGATGATCTTCTTTGAAAGCGTTTTCCATTGAATCATTGCTGTTCCTTCGTGCCGTTGACTGTTCTATGAGGTTGCTGAAAAAGTCCGTCACCGACTCAAGTCCCAGCCCGCCTCCATAGATCAAAGTTGGGCTGGCGGGGACGCCTTCAGAAACGCGAAACCCTTCGGGTTTTGTAATAATCAAGCCGTCCGATTTATCGGATGGCGCTGCAAAACCGTTTTTCAACAACCTGCTGGAGAGAAATGGCGATGAACCACGGCTATGGTCTGGAATATCCGCCCTGTTCGCCACGACTACAACATGCTGCTACCTTGACGGCCCATACCAGCCAAATTCGTATGCGGTATCGAAGAACGCGACAATGTTCTCTGCAGGAACTCCCGGCTGGATATTATGAACATTGTTAAAGACATACCCTCCCCCAGGCTTGAATATCGCGATATTCTTTCTCACCTCATTCCGGATCTGCTCCGGCGATGCAAACGGGAGAATTCTCTGCGAGTCAATGCCGCCCCCCCAGAAGACCAGATCTTGCCCGTATTCAGCCTTCAGCCGTTCAGGATCCATACCAACGGTGTTGATCTGAACCGGGTTCAGGATGTCAATACCCATACCGATGAAATCCGGAATGAATGCTGAACAATCCCCACATGTATGATACCAGATCTTGCACTGCGACTTTTTCTTGATGACATCAATGACTCTTTGCTGTCTTGGTCGGACAACGTCACGGTAGAATTGTGGAGAGAAAAGCGGACCATCCTGACCCGCGAGGTCATCTCCAATCATCACGACGTCCAGAATATCCCCCACTTCTTCCAGAAACGCAGTCATCCAATCGACCCAGTACTGAGAGGTGCGATCGATGAGAGCTTCGCAAAACGGTTGATTCTCCTTCATGTCCATGAACCAGCGTTCCATGCCGCGCATGTACCAGCATATCTCGTATGTTACACCACAGATTCCGCTGGACAACGCGTACGGCGTCTCCCTGCGAAGCGCCAGCGCCTTCTCGCGCACTCCGGTAAACCGGCTTGAATCAGCTCCATTGGGAAAAGGATATGATTCAATATCTTTGATGTCCGCATTCGCCAGCGGATGGTGCGAAATATCCATATACAACATCTGATCGCAGGGCATTGACCAGACAATGCCAAACTCATCCCGCAGATCATGCCACAGCTTCCCTCCACGCTCATTGACTTCAATACTCGAACGGAAATTGTCCGGACCATGCGCTGTCACGTAGCGAATATCGGCATGGAATCGTCGGAGAACGGCTTCGGAGGGGACCGCGAGCTGTTGAACAGGGTCAAGGATGCTGACACGTTCCTCCATACCCAGGTGGCTGAGCAATGATTCGTACGCTTTCCGATGAATCCCGGTCTGGAAGCCGCCGAGATCAATCGGGATGCGATCGGGTTCCTCGTGGTTTAGTGCTTTGTTGACTCGCTCGCGCGGTGTCATGGTTTCTGTGTGTGCCATGAGGAGTTTTTACCTTAGTGCTGAGGAGGGATGTCGTCCCGAAATTCTTCTGTTCGGGACCTCGTTGTTAGACCCTGAGCAAAAGCATCTCAGGGTGACTTACTTCAGACTAAGTGATCGGTCTAGATCAAATCCTCGCTCAAATCTTTCATCTCGGGATTCAGAGATTTGATGAGTCTGACTTTCCATGCGCGATGCCAACTCTTCAGTTGCTTTTCTCGCACGATGGCACGGTACATCGATTGTTACTCTTCGAAATAGACAAGATCGAAGCAACGATACTTTCTTATGAACACAGAACCTATTCCATTCTTGTGTTCCACGACTCTTTGCGGAAGGTCCGAAGTAACACCGATGTAGAACGTTGTCCTTTTCTTGTTGCTCATGATATATACGTAGCCAATTTTCATGCTGCTTAAGCTCCTTGTCGTCCCGAAATTCCTCTGTTCGGGACCTCCCCGTGAGACCCCAATCACTTCAAAACGTTTCTCAGCGAATGCTTCTTGGTCCACTCGGGGTATTCCCTCTCTAGTAACCGTCGGGGCCAGTACCCAAGCCAACTATAGTGATTTCTTCGTTCATATGAAATCTGCGAGAGACTATCGCGCTTGATCCCATCTCTGCTGCAGAAGAATGGTTTGTTCGTTCCAATTTCATAGAAGCGGGCCCACATGGATGGTGCCGACGTATCACGGACCACGATTCTGTCTTTCGCCTCCGGCCCTAGTGTGTCATTCACCTCAATCACACGGATGCCATTGATTCGAACCTTGTCAAACCAGGCGATCGCCGATTGGACAGAGGTTTTGATTTCATCCGACGGATTCTCTCTCGTCATGAGAAACTCCACAATGCCAACACACTCCTTGCCGCTCAGGGAAGGCAGTTCATATGAGCGCGCCTGCGCCGGTGTGAAGTCGTGTTCGTCGTGCTGCGCGCACCACGCCGTAAGTTGACCGCCGACTCGTATCTGACATCGCAGAATACACTCTATTCCTTTTCCTACGGCAAGCCGAGCCCGCCCGCACCTCTGCTCATCAACGAACGCAAAGTCGGCGTGCTTGCGCGACACGTCGTCGAGAAGCGACATGGTACCAATCATTGCGTCATCATTGAATGTGATATGCGAATAGTAGCCTTGACGCAGGGGGTAGAACTGTGGCCATCCCCCGTTGGCGTACTGGGATTTCAGGAGATAGTCGAATCCTCTCATGAAAGAGTTCTTGAACCGACCGAGGGCCGTCGACGTGTACACTTTCGCCAAATACCGGAGCTGAGTGTATGTCGCGTCATTGTCTATGGTAGAGCTGTCCAAACTGTTGATCGCTTTCAGGTGTTCCTTTTGTGCTGCGTCCAGCTCCTTTGCCATATCTATGTTCTTTGGCCAGCCACCTGAGGGATATTGATAGAGAAGCAGGTTATCTGCAATCCTGATTGCTTCGGTACTCGAGTACCACTTTTGTGGTTGCCGGAGACAAGCGTTCCAATGAATTCTCTTCTCAGTTTGTCCCTTGCTCGCACATGGGAGCAGGAGCAAGGAAGCAATGACCGCGAGTGCGAGAATTGACATCCCGGACATTTTCTGTAAAGACGCCAAGCAACGTTTGATCATCTTATTCCCTTCATCACTTCTTTTGGTGGGTGACTGTATGAAATGACTTGCCCGCCATCGGCAATCCAAGATAACAAGGACTACCTGGGCGGGCAAGTTCGGAACTGTTGCTGCACAACATTCACATCGTTCGCCAGCTCACTTCATCCATGATATCTCATAGGAGAAACTGGCGACGAGACTGTTCGTAATTTGTCGGTTAATGCTTACAGCATTTGACCATGTATCAACATATTTCATGTCCGAGTATTCATACGTGACATTCAGATAACCATTGCCCACCGCAACGCCGCAACCGATTGCATAGATGGGATAGTTCACGGGTTCGCCTCGTATCCCTTCGGTCAACGGCTGATACACCTCCTGATAGT
Organism: Bacteroidota bacterium; assembly: GCA_041480785.1. Taxonomy (GTDB): domain Bacteria; phylum Bacteroidota; class Ignavibacteria; order UBA10030; family UBA10030; genus UBA9647. The sequence goes on from JBGPAN010000235.1 coordinate 4,863, forward strand.
TGCTCACTCCGCCTCGCAGAGTAAGCCAAGAGGTTACGATGTATTCGCCGCCGATGTGGAGGATGGAACATGAGAGCCATGGATTTGTCGTGGATCCATCCGGAGCGGTGTACTGCGCCGATGCATAAGAACGAACCTCATAGTTGATGCCAATCCGGAGGTTCTCCCTGAGCCTCAGTCCAAACCCGAAGGAACCCCGCCAGGGAAGCTGCATTTTGTCTTCACCGCTTATCGAGTAGTTGGTGATGACGTGTATGGAGTCTATTTTCGAAAGGAACTTCTTCGACGCGGCAACAGAATCCTGCGAGATTGTCATCGAATAGCTCCGAGTGATAGTCGTCGGCGGTTTCACCGAAAAGCCAACATTGAAATAGCGACTTGTGTATTCTGCAGAGAAAGCAAATTCTGCGCCGCTGTAGTCCGAGGTCCCTGTTTTCGTAAAGCTGGTTGTTCCCGGCCGATCGAGGCGAAGAGAACTTCTGAAGAACAGCATCCTTCCCCGTCCGACGCGCACTTCCATGTCATCCGTGCTTCCTTTCAGAATCATGCCGCTCACACCAACAGACAGTTTCTCGGAAAGAACGGCCGAGAGAGCACCACCATAACCGTAGATCGAGCCATCCCGTTGCTGGTAATACTGGTACCACTGCGCAGCATAGGGATTAGCGTCGAGGGTGGCAGTAGCAATTGTTCCATTCACAACAGAGAGGATCGACGGTGAAAGGCAGTTGTTGTTCTGGTAGTACCAATTGAGATTCGCATATTCCACGAAACCAACTCCGCCCACCAATTGGTACCCGCCAAGCGTGAAAGGAACCGCTGCGAGAAATTGCATTGGCAGGCTTTTGTCTTTCGACTTGTTCCAATTGGGTCCGATCGAATCGAACGGCCTCTGCACAGAATCCGCTTGGGTCCGGACATATGTGACCTTGTAAACGTTCGTATCCGGATCACTGATCGAACCTGTCGTTCCTTCCATGAGAGGAGCAAAAGCCGACGTCCCCTGTATTCCGGAATAGTACTGCTCCTGTTTGGAATAGTTGTATCGCTGCAAACCGCCGAGGGAGAACTGAAGTCCCTTGATGCTGGTCAACGACGCCTGATTGAGAAACATCAATGATACGTCGTTTTTTATGCCGAAGGTGATACCCCCGGCTGCTCGTGATGCTGCAGATTGCATTGTTGTGTGGCTCAATCCCTGGAATGTCAGAGGATCGCCAAAGGCCTGTGCAGACACCTGTTGGGTGTATGCCAAACCGAGGCAAAGCAGCATCACGAAAGCGAGTGTACTGTTTGAATGTTTCATTAGAATGCCGCTCCTAAGCTTATGCGATGGACATTTCCAAGATTGTAGTGGAGAGCTCCATAACTGTAGTCAAATGAAAACTTCGCGTCCGCAATGGTCTGTTGGAAGCCGAGACCTGCGGTGAACCCGTCCGCGTCATAGTTGAACTTGTAGCCAGCACGAAGCGCAACAAATCCTTCAAAAACATACTCTATCCCTACGTGGGCTTGCTGGGCGTAGTCATTCGGCTGAAAGAGATCAAAGGCAACTCCCAACCGGTTCCCTTCACTGGAGAGCAGGAGCGCATTGTTCCCGATGAGATCCGCCGCAATGCCGACCCTCAACGCCATGGGAACCGGGCTTGTTTCTGAAGCAAATCGAACGTTCGCTCCAAAATTCTGCATTGCCGCGGCAATCCGGACAGTATGGAATCCCGTG
>JBGPAN010000236.1:0-6580 GCA_041480785.1 Bacteroidota bacterium
ATCACCTGACCCTTGAGTTTCAGCGCCATCTGCATCATCAGTGTCGATTTGCCGATGCCGGGGTCGCCGCCGAGGAGAATGAGGGAACCCGGAACGAGACCGCCTCCGAGCACCCGGTCAAATTCCTCGATGTTTGTCTTGACGCGCGGAACATCCTGGCTTTCAAGCTCATCCATCGGAATTGGTTCGATCTTGGACGCAGCGCCCATGGGCTTCTTCGAAAGCCTCAGCGGGGAGGTTGCTTCCTCGACGAACGTGTTCCACTCATTGCAGTTTGGACATTTTCCTACCCATCGGGGGGAAACGTAACCGCATGATTGGCAAACATATTTTGTCTGGATCTTTGCCACGAAAGATGAGAGAGTGTTGATCTTTCCAGTGCAGAATCGAAAGGATGGGGTTCCACCTTCTCAGTCAATATACAGACGCAGTTTCTGAGATTCAACAAATCGACCCAATCGATCAGGAATACATTGCATAGCGTTGTGACTTTTTCTACTTTCAAAGTGCCAATCGAATCTACCACACAACTTTGAACAACGAAAGTGACTTTTATGAATCGTCACGCCTTGCTGTTTTCCGCGGCCACACTGGCCCTCACCCTCGGAGCATGTTCCAGAGAAGGAGATCTCTCTCTCAAACATATCAATGCTGCAAAGCTCAAGGAGCGGATCGCTGCTCTCGCAAACGATTCGTTAGAAGGTCGCGGTCCTGGGACTCGTGGCGAAGAACGAACGATCACCTATCTCATCTCGCAATACAAGCAGCTTGGCCTTGAACCTGCCGGCGATCACGGAACGTATGTGCAGAACGTTCCTCTCATCGGTGTCCGGATTGATCCTTCGGCAACGATGGACATTGCCCATGGAAAGCACTCGCTTCGGCTGAAATTCCCCGATGAATTCGTCGCAACGACGGGCGTCTATAAGCCTGTGGTTTCTGTGAAAAACACAGATATGGTTTTCGTGGGATACGGGATTGTCGCGCCCGAGTATGGTTGGGATGACTACAAAGGCGTCGATGTCACCGGAAAGATACTGCTGATGATGAACGATGACCCAAACACGGGCGACTCGATGTTCTTTGCCGGCAAGGGGCGGACGTACTACGGACGCTGGACGTACAAATACGAAATTGCAGCGCAGAAGGGAGCCCTCGGTGCCATTGTGATCCATACGAACGAATCGGCAGGCTATCCCTATCAGGTCATTCGCACCTCCCGGTCGCGGGAGAATTTTGACTTGGACACCCCGGGTGAGCATCGGGATATCAAGCTCAAAGGGTGGACGACTGAGGATGCGACGAAACGTTACCTTGACTTGGCAGGGTTCGATCTCCAACAGCTCATGGCGTCGGCGCAGCGAAAGGAATTCAAGCCAGTGCCGCTCGGTCTCACCGTTTCCACGACGATGAAGTACACGATCCGGAGGATGGAGACACATAACGTCATCGGAATTCTCCGGGGGAGCGATTCGAAATTGAAGGAGGAATATGTTGCATTTTCGGCACACCACGATCATCTCGGGATTGGTCCCTCAGTTGAAGGCGATTCAATTTACAACGGAGCGTTGGACAACGCTTCTGGCGTTTCTATGATCATGGCGATTGCCGAAGAGTTTGGTGCGATGAAGGAAAAACCGAAACGCTCGCTGCTCTTTGCTGCAGTTGCCGCGGAAGAAAAAAACTTGCTGGGTTCTCAGTACTTTGCCGAGCACTCAACCGTTCCTCTTGCATCGATAACTGCAAACATCAATATTGACGGAATCAACATCTGGGGAAAGACGAAAGACGTCATCTGCCTCGGCGCGGAACGATCGACGTTGGAAAAGGATGTGGAAGCCACGGCGAAGGTCATGGCCTTGGTTGTCCGCCCGGATGCATTTCCCGAACAGGGAAGCTTCTATCGCTCCGATCATTTCAGTTTTGCGAAGATGGGGGTTCCGTCGCTTTCGCTTCGGTCCGGCGCAGAGTACATCGGAAAGCCGGCCACCTACGGAAAAGAGGTGTCCGACGAATTCAACAAGAGACATTATCATCAGCCCAGCGATGAATTGCGTGATGACTGGAACTATGAAGGAGCGATTCAGCAGGGAGAGTTCGCGGCCCGGCTCGCGCAGCGGCTGGCGAATGCACTATCAATGCCGGTGTGGAACAAGGGAGATGAATTTGAAGCGGCTGGCTTGAAGCTGGGGAAAAAATAGCCCGCAAGCGAAGAACGATATCTCAAACAAGAAAGGATCAACTCAAGAGCACCATGAGGGTGTCAGGGTCCGCACCCTGTCACTTTCTCTTCGATGATGGCCATGCAGGTGTCGCGAAATGGTTCGTGACATCCCAGGAAAGTTTCCGCCCGAGAAAGAACGATGCTGCAAACAAAGAACCCCTGAAGTTCGTCAGGGGTTCTTTGTTGTAGGGAATATCGGAAATCTTACAGCTTACCCCAGCGCTCCTTGGCTTTCTTCACCTTGTCGCTTGTTGGATAATCCTTCGTAACCTTTTCGTAGGCTTCCTTTGCTTTTGCCTTGTCACCTGTGGCTTCATAGCAGCGCGCCAGCATGTACTGGGCATCGGCTTTCTTCTCTGAGCCCTTGTATTGGAAGACCATCTCAAAATGTTTCATGGCGTCTTTGTATTGCTTCTTTCCGAAGAACGATTCGCCGATCCAGTAATGGCAATTGTCTGCCATGTCTTCAGCAATTCCTCCTGTGAGGAGTGTTTCGAACATCTGGATGGCATCGTCGTACCTCTTCTCGCCAAATGCCTTCATCGCGCCTTCATAGGTCGCAGGAGGCGGTTTCGGCACCGCAGCAGCTTTCTCGAGCTCTGCCCTGAGTTTTGCCTCGACGTCTGCAATTCGGGCATTGAGCGAACCGTTGTCCTGCTCGAGTTTCACAATCTTCTGCTTCAAATTGATATTGTCTGCTTCGAGTGAATCGATCTTCTTCTGCTCAGCTGTTGGCCCAGGCGGTGGTGGTGGCACTTCGGGTTTTACGGCTTCTTCGCTGCCGCAACCTGCCAAGGCAAAAAGCAGAACCATCAACGCGGGAAGGGAGAGGCGAAGTATTGTCTCCTTTGTTTGTGCAAAACTCATACGGCCTCCGAGCTATGGCGGTGACAAGAGTTGATTAGAAGCACCGGAAATGTATCAAACCCAGCATTGAAAATCAAGTTTTAACAGAGCAATTCTTTCTTCGATTCATTTAAAGGTAAAGATGAGAAAGGGGCTGCTTACTCTCTAAATTCTGTTTCACCCCGATTTCGCCTCATTTTGGCCAACCGAGTTCTTTTGGGAGAGTGTGAAATCCACAAGTGCCTCTGCAATCGAAAGAACGACCTGATCGGGGACTCCATCGGGATGCCTCGATTGAAGCCTCATGTCGCACATCTCGTTGACATAGTCGACAACGACAAACTTCTCGGTGGATGTCATGGCAATCTCCGTCGAAAAGAAATCGAGCCCACAAATCTGCTGAATGGTGGCTGTGATGGAGCGGAGCGGCCGGAGTCCGAACCCTTCTTCATCTTTTGGTGTTAATTCTTCATAGACATGTGTCTCATCGTTCCACCAGCACGGCAAAACAAGGCCAAAGGCGTAAAAGACCCGGAACCACCCCCGATGATGTGCAAACTCAACAGGAACCACTTTTTCCTGAAGGAGGTACTTGTCGTTCTTGTGATGTTGACGCGTCTCTATGACATCTTTGAGAGATTCGGCGCCGAGGACAACGCCGACCCCACCGCCTGTTGTGTTCGCAGGCTTGATGATGAACGGCCGTCCGAGCAGGGCGAGCTCAGAAAGTGAGAGCTCAACCCCCTTTCTCTGGCTGTACGGTGAAATGATAATCGTGTACGGGACATGGATACCGTGAGATAAAAATTCGAGATGCATCGTGGCCTTGTCGGACGCCCTTTGGAGCAAATCGTGGGGATTGATGATACGAAGGGTTTCTTCGCGGCCGGAGGCCCGCATGATCCGGCGTATCACATTCGCCAGTGGGAGAAAACGTTCGTCTTCGTCGGAGGCGCGGTCAAGGAAAACGCGGACGAAAAGGGTGTCATCGTGAAGCCGGGAAATTGTCTCGGCGAGGCTGTGCTGGTCGATAAAATGTGTCGTGAGCCCGCGGGCGGTGGCTGCCGAATCAATGCATTGGAGGAACTCGCTATCGAAATCCCAGTTCCATGCAACAGCGATATCAAATCCCTGACGGGGTGCTTTCATCTGACTGAAAGATAGCTCCTTTCAGTCCTCTCTGCAAGCCTACGTCTAACACTGGCTGCTGGGTGCAATCCTTGTAATTCAAAGCCATTATCGATATATTTTTAATAATCTATGAAAACAGCTCTTTCTGCTCTTGTTGTCGCTCTCGCCGCCGTCTTGATTGGATGCAGCTCCGTGAAGGAGACGGCTCAGACCCAACAGGGGGTAAAAAAGGACGCTCAACTTCTGGAGCGTCTGAAAGAATACCAGCGTGATCGCGCGCTCGCCCGCCTGGTGCAAGGCTCAGTGTATGACGTCACGGGCGATTATGCGAACGCCATCCTGGAGTACCAGGAAGCGCTTCAACTCTATCCTCAAGCAGCGACGTACTATGCTATCTCGAAAGACTATTCTGCTTTGGGCAAACATGCGCTCGCGGCACAGCACGGAGCAGAGGCGGTCCGGCTCGACTCACTCAACATTCTGTATCATCAAAACCTTGCCGCGGTCTACCTGAACGCCTATCAGCCGGACCTTGCAGTAAAGGAATTCGAGCGGATTGTTCAAATCGATTCCAACAACGTCGAGGGATTGTACAACCTTGCCCGCCTCTATCAAACGAACCGACCGCTGAAGGCCCTCGATATCTACGAACGCATTCTTGATCGCACAGGCGATGAGTGGGAAATTCTTCTCCAGACAGCCGAAACGTACAATTCCCTTGGCCGCTATGATGAGGCGACGGAAAAATACAAACACATGCTGGAATTAGATCCCAGCAATAAAGTATTGCAGCGGCAGCTGGCGGAGACATACGGGCGTGCGGGGAAGTTTCCGGAAGCACAAAAACTGCTGGAGGGCATCCTCGAGACCGATCCGAAGAATGTGGAGGCACTGTCTTCGTTGGCCGATGTCTATATGGAGCAGCATCAGTACGATCGGGCGCTACCGATGTATCAGAAGCTTCTCCTCCAGGAACGCCAGAATGCGGAAGTCAGATTGCGTATCGGCATTGCGTACATCGGGCAGGCCGACCGCGATTCTACATTCGTCGATAAGGCAAGACCGGTTTTCGAGCAACTGAACAAAGACATTCCCAATGATTGGCGTCCATGCTACTACCTTGGAGTCATCGCAGCCCGCCAGGCAAAAGACTCTGTTGCCCGTGAGTATTTTGAACGTGTTACGAGCCTCGCAGCATGGAATGGGGATGCATGGTGGTATCTTGGATCGTCGTACTTCGACAAAGGGGAGTACCAGAAGCTTGTTGATGCGATGCTGAAGGCGGAAAAAAATCTTCCCAAAGATTACCGAATTCCATTTCTGCTTGGCCTCGGCTACAGCCGAATGGATCAAAACGAAATAGCGATTACAGCGTTTCGTCGCTCGCTGGGGTTGAAACCGGACGACATGAACACGCTGAGTACGCTGGCGCTGACGCTGGACGGGCTTCACCGTTATCAGGAATCTGATTCGCTGTATGAACGGGCGCTGAAAATCGACCCCCGGTCGCACCTTGTCATGAACAACTACGGCTACAGCCTCGCGGAGCGCGGCTTGCAGCTTGAGCGGGCCCTGCAAATGTCGCTTCAGGCCATCGAAGCAGAACCGAATAATGAATCGTACCTCGACACCGTAGGCTGGGTGTACTTCAAACTCGGCCGCTACGATGAAGCGCACAAGTACATCTCCAAGGCCATCGGTGCGGGCGGAGCGAATGCAACGGTGTATGAGCATATGGGAGACATCCAGTTCAAATTGGGTGAGAAGAAGAAGGCTGAACAATTCTGGAAGCAATCGTTGGAGATGAACTCCGCCAATCAGGGTCTCAAGGACAAAATCGCACGGGGTTCACTCTGATGAATCGTGTCCACGGAGCATTGCTTTTTCTCGTTGCTGTTGTCCTGGTTGGTTGCGCATCGGTGCCGAGACCGGATTTGGCCGGCAAGACAGTCAACCCGGAAACTGTGCGGCGGATCGTCCGGGGAAACTATGAAAAGGTCCGCTCGATGACTGGATCGGGGACGATCAGCGTTGAGACCCCTGAAACAGCACAATCAGGCTCATTTGAGCTGTTCCTTCGGAAGCCCGATTCAGTTCTTGTGAAGATCGAGGGTCCTTTTGGCATTTCGGTCGGTTCTGCTCTCATCACGCGGGATGAATTTGTATTCTATAATAGTCTTCAGAACCAACTCATTACGGGGCCGGTCACCAGCGCCAATCTCAATCGCATTTTCCGGGTCAAGCTGACATTTGATGAGTTGATGGCTCTTTTCACGGGAGGAAGTTTTCTTGCATCCGACGATGCGTCACCCGATACTGTTGTTGTCGAAGAGAACCAGTATGTCCTCACGTACAGGAATACAGACGGTACCAGACGAT
>JBGPAN010000237.1:0-6565 GCA_041480785.1 Bacteroidota bacterium
CACGCCCGGAATTTGTAATTGATGGTCAAGAGCGAATCAGGGGCGCGGAGTGCTGATGCTTCTGCAAAAAGCTTTTCCGACTCCTCATACTGTTCCTTGAAGAGATGAACAATTCCCTTCACGACGTGTGACTCGTAGTTCCTCGGATCGATCTTGGTCGCAACAGTGGCGTGATCGAGTGCTTCGTCAAAGTTTCCCTGAATAAGCGACAATAGCGCGAGTTGCCTCAATCCTTCCGAACTTCCAGGTTCTATGGCAAGGCTTGCATTGATTTGTTCGCGAGCTTTGTCGAACTGCTGTCCATATCGATGTGACTCACCGAGCACAAGATGTGCCAGTGCGCTGTTCGGGTTTTCCTTGACGGCCTGCGCGGCGAGATTCGCGGCGGACGCCAGAATACTCTTATCTTGCTCCCCTTGCAGCCTGAACTCTTCGAGCAGCGCATCAGACAGCGCAGACGTTGCCGCCGTCAACGCCGAGTCTTTTCGTAATGCGTCAGTGAAGAATGCAGCACTCTGGCGCACTGCATCCCGCGTTGGCGTTGCCATGGAGGCAAGACCTTGCAGATATGCGATGAATGCCTCTGGATTTGAGGTCATTCGTGCCGAGCTTTGCGCAGGGACGTCCATCCCCATCGCTTTGAACATGTCGGTGTTCGTTTGCACTGCCAGCCGACCGATGTCCAAGAGATTCGCCTGAGCGGTCGATTGCCACAACGTTTTGCCTTGGGAGACCTCGATGACTTCGGCTTTCAGGAAGACCGTCGTGCCGCTCAGGGAAACTGAGCCGCGAACGAGGTGACTTATGCCGAGCTTCGCAGCGACTTCACGGGAATTCGTCCCTTCCGCGGCAATCGCATTAGTGCTTATGGGAGAGACAGCAATCATGTCGGGGACTCTTGCTACACATCCCGTGACCATGATCGAGAGTGCTTCTCCCAAATAGCTTTCCTCTGCATGTTCCGTGGTGAATGGAAGAACGGCGATCACGGATGGTGGTTTGAGATGGCTTCGTGTGAGCAGGAATATGGAGATGATCACAACCAGAACGATCGCCCCAAGGCCAATCCCCATGTAGAGCTTCGTCTTGTTCGGTTCCGGTGGTTGTTCCTCTATCGGGTAGGCATCTTCGAGGGCTGAATCAGAGAGGCCGTCATCACCCGGCACATCGGGTTGCTGAATGAGAAGTTCCTCCCGCACCCGATCTGCCTCTGCCATTGCCTCAAGTCTCATGAGCTCGAGACGGGCCTCTTCGGCAGACAATATCTGCTCTTCGAGCTCCTTTGCCTGCTGGTTATTCGGGTCGATGTCGTACACTTCCTGGAGGGCATTCAAAGCTTCTGGATACTGATCGTACTCGACATATTGAAGCGCGTGATCGATGTGTTGCTGAATGCGTTGCTGCCGTTCCTCTTCCTTGCGCTTCTTCTCTTCCCTGACCCGCCGGCGACGGTTTTCCTCTGCGAACCGCGCACGCTGTTCCTCGATCTGCAGGACAAGCATTTGTGCTTCGTAGTGCATCTGCACAATCTTGAAAATCTCTTTGATCTCTTCTTCGGCCTTGTCCAGATTTCCTGAACGGAAATATTCCTCGGCTTTCGAAAAGCGCGCATCTGCCCGGGCCTGTTTCTCAGCGTCTTCGCGCTGCCGGTCTTCATCAACCTTTCGTTTCGCCGCCTCGACCCGATCGGCCTCCTCTTCTTCCTGGGACGAGAGGAGCTCTGCGCGGCCTCGGGACTGGACAAGCTTGGCAGTCTCTGACGGCTCGGAGAATTCCGGAATGGAATCGATGAGAAGCTCGAACACCTCCACTGGCTCAGCAATGTTCTTGAGTTCGATAGAGCCGATGCTGAAGGCGCGGATCGGCATCTTGTTCTTCACCTGGTTGTAAATGTCAGCTGAGACGCAGATGCGGGTAGGTTCAGTGATGGACTCGATGCGGGCAGCGATATTCACGCCGTCGCCGTAGATATCATTTCCGACCGTAATGACGTCACCAAGGTGGATGCCAACGCGAATCTCGATTTTGTCGAACTCTGACTTGCCCTGATTGTAGTTCCAGAATTGTTCCTGTGCTTCGATGGCACAACGAACTGCATTGACAGCACTGGAGAAATCAACCATGAAGGAATCGCCGAGCGATTTGATGATCGTCCCGCCGAATTTCAAAACGACGTCCCGGACAAGGCCGTCGTGGACTTTCAGCAGCTCCATGGCGGCAATTTCATTCTCGCCCATTTTCTTGGAGAAGTCCCTGACGTCAGTGAACATGATCGCCGCGAGTTTGCGGGTTCCACCTTCTGGATTCGAAGCCATGGTCGATGCGCTGTGGTATTAACGGTTGAGCATTATTGATGGAGGGAACAAAACCCTGTCGGCAGGCAGCCGCAGAGTTCCCAGGAAACGTTGATGGTCCCCCCGTGCGGACGGGAGAAAAAGCCCGTCTCACTGTGCAACCAAGATATTCACTCCTGAGCGGAATGTCAACATGGAGCTAGAGGAATGCATGAAAACTACATTGTCACCTCGAAACGTTCCCCCCTATGTTCCGCTCTAGGCCTGCCCGCCATGAGCGCGTTATTATGGCAGGCGGGAATCCCGCCTATGAGCGGGAATAGGAAACGGGATCTCAGTTTGGGGTCTGTTGGACGCTGAACTGATGCATTACAGCGTGACATGGTTGGCGGCGGCACGTTTCGTCCGCATCCTTAGCCTATGCCTGCGACAAAAGGACAACGAAGGTGGGAGAATGATTGTGTGAATATCCTCGGATCAGCGAGGCATGTAGTATCGGGTCACATACTCAGCCACCATGCGGTCGGTGTTATAGATGGGCACCAGGAATCGCATAGCATTGCGAATGCGTCTGATCCACGCCTCGGGTATTCCCCGGTCGTTGCGCCGATAGAATTCGGGGATGACCTGCTTGGTCAGTGTCGCATAGAGGTTTTCAAAATCTTTTTCATCCTGCATCTCGAGGTCGGTTTCGGAGTGATCCTCGCCGATTGACCACCCATTGCTGCCGTTGTATCCTTCCCGCCACCAACCGTCCATGATGCTGAGATTCAGTCCGCCATGGATGACGATTTTCTGACCACTGGTGCCGCTTGCTTCCAGAGGACGACGGGGAGTGTTGAGCCAAACGTCAGCACCCGAAACAAGATGTCTTCCAACATTCATGTCGTAGTTTTCGATGAAGACGACCTTTCCCGCGAGCTGGGGATGGCGAGCGATTTCGACAATTCGTTGCATGAACCGCTTTCCTTCATTGTCCCTCGGATGGGCCTTCCCGGCGAAGACAAACTGAATCGGGTGGTCGGCATGGTTCACGAGTTCAATGATACGGTCGAGGTTGCGGAAGATAAGCGGGGCCCGCTTGTACGTTGCGAACCGTCGGGCGAAACAAATCGTGAGAACATCCGGCGAGAGAGCCTGATCGACCGTGACGGATGGTTCGGCGTCGGAGCGCAGGAGCTGGCTGCGCAGCCGTTGACGAACGAATTCCACGAGGTCACGTCGTAGGATATAGCGCAGGGCCCAAAGTTCTTCATCCGTGGCGAGGTCACCGTTCTCAAGCTTGCTCCAGTACTGTGTATCCATCAGCTTCGCTGTCCAGTCAACACCGAGGCGTTTGTTCCAGAATTCGTGCGCCTTTGCAGTGGCCCAGCTGGGAGTATGGATGCCATTGGTGATGTAGCCGATGGGTACTTCATCCACACTTCGCTTTGGGTAAAGCTCCGCCCACATTTCGCGGCTCACCTCGCCATGCAACTGGCTAACGCCATTGGCAGCACGCGACATCTTGAGCGCGAGAACGGTCATCGTGAATAGCTCCAGTTGGTCGCCTGCATTGATCCGTCCATAGGACATGAGTTGATCGTGAGTGAGCCCTGTATCGCTCCAGAAACGACCAAGCGTATGCTCAAGAAGTCCTGAACTGAAGCGATCGTGCCCCGCAGGGACGGGAGTATGCGTCGTGAAAATGCAGCGCTCGCTGACGGCATTCTGAGCCTGCTGGAAACTCTTCCCCTGCTTGATCTGCTCCCGAAGGAGTTCTAGCGTCAGAAAAGCCGAGTGCCCCTCATTCATGTGAAAAACAGCGGGTTCGATCTGCATCGACCGGAGCAGACGCACTCCCCCAATGCCGAGGACGATCTCTTGCCCGATTCTCGTATCGACATCCCCCCCATACACGTGAGCAGTCAATCCCTGAAAATGCTGATCGTTCTCAGGAAGATTTGTGTCGAGCAGGTAAATGACAGCCCTGCCGACGAGCAGGCGCCAGGCCTGGAAAAATACAGTGCTGTGCCCGATCTCAATCGAGTTGAGGAGTCTTCCGCCTCCTTCCTTTGTTACGAGTTCAAGAGGAAGGCGCACCGGGTCATAACGGGGATAGGATTCTTGTTGCCAACCGTCCGCGCCGATGTGCTGCTGGAAGTAACCGTTTCGGTACAGGAGACTGATTCCAATGAAGGGTATGCCGAGATCGCTCGCCGACTTCGTGTGATCGCCCGAAAGAACACCGAGACCGCCTGAGTAAATGGGGAGCGATTCATGAAGTCCGAATTCAGCGCTGAAGTAAGCCACAGGTCCGGAGAACTTCGTCGACTGACGCGTAGCCCAAGTTTCTTTGGCTTCCATGTAGGAGTCAAAGTCATCGAGCACAGTCTGCGCCTTCTTCTGGAAGTCAGAATCGTGCAGCCGGGCGGCGAGTTCGGTATGGGAAACGTCATGCAGCACGTCAACCGCGCTATGGTTCGATCGCTCCCAGGTCAGAGGGGAAAGCTCACGGAAAATCTCTTGCCCTTGTGGATTCCATGTCCACCAGAAATTACGCGCTAGTATCTGTAAACGCTCGGGTATTGATCGGTGCTCACTGATGCTCACGACGTTGTCTTCAAGTGTGAATGAATTGTTCACGAATTTCTAAAAATGCGAAAAAAAGAGGGCAATTACCAGCGAAATTGGCATGTACTTCAGCTCGAATGCGTCACTTGAGCAAGAGCGTTGAATTTGGAATCAAAGGAGGCTACAACTGGGATTTGAAGCGGCGCAGTCTCAAAGAATTTGAAACGACACTGACAGAGCTCATCGCCATCGCGCCTGCAGCGACCATGGGGCTTAGAAGTCCAAGCGCTGCCATCGGTATGCCGAGCACGTTGTAGATGAAGGCCCAAAAAAGATTCTGCTTAATCGTAAGGATGGTTCGTTGGGAGATCCTGATTGCCTCCACGACGCCAGAGAGATCCCCATGCATCAAAGTGATATCGGCAGTTTCGATTGCAACGTCCGTTCCTGAGGCCATCGCGATGCTGACATCGGCTTGTGCCAGAGCCGGTGCGTCGTTGACCCCATCACCGACCATGGCAACACGTTCGCCGTTTGCCTGAAGAGACTTTATCTGTTGCGCCTTTTCCTGAGGCAGTACTCCGGAGATGAAGGAATCAACTCCTACGTGCGCGGCAATGGATTCCGCTGTTCGGGGACTGTCACCCGTAATCATGACGACGCGCATGCCCATCTTCTTGAGTTGTTGAATTGCCTCGCGTGATCCATGCTTCGGCGTGTCGGCGATTCCGATGACTCCCGCCAGACTGCGATTGATGGCAACAAAAACTGAAGTCTTTCCCTGGTTGGACAAGTCCTGATTGGTGCGCTCAACAGCTGCGAAATCCACACCTATGCGTCGCATCATTGTCTCGTTGCCGACGCTCACTTCATCGCCAAGAACGGTACCCTGCAATCCGATGCCGGGAAATGAGTCAAACGATGTGACAGAGTCGGGTTCGATGAGAAGACTTCTAGCGTATTCCACGATGGCGCGCCCCAAGGGATGCTCCGATTTGTTCTCCAGTGAAGATGCCCGCTGTAAGAAAACCTGCTGGTCGAACCCGACCAACGGGAAACAATCGGTCACCGATGGTTTCCCTTCCGTGATCGTGCCGGTTTTGTCGAGAATGACGGTTTGGATATTCTTCGCTCTTTCGAGGCTCTCGGCGTTTTTGATGAGGATGCCTTTTGATGCGCCAAGCCCCGTTCCTACCATGATTGCGGTTGGTGTCGCGAGTCCTAGAGCACAAGGACAAGCGATGATAAGCACAGCGATGAAATTGATCATCGAAGATGTAAACGGAAGATGGCCGATGGCATACCATCCCAGGAATGTCACGACAGCAATGCCGATAACAGTCGGGACAAAAACGACCGCGATTCGATCTGCCAACGCCTGAATCGGTGCCTTCGACCCTTGCGCCTCTTCGACCATTCTCACAATGTGGGCAATGACCGTGTCCTTCCCGATGGCCGTTGCCTTGAATTCAATGCTCCCATTCTTGTTCAGTGTTCCGCCAATGACTTTCTCGCCGGCAGTTTTGTCGACGGGCAGGCTTTCCCCCGTCACGAGTGATTCATCAATCGAAGTGTATCCGCTGGTGATCATTCCATCAACCGGTATCTTCTCTCCGGGTCGAACGATTATCGTGTCGTTGATAAGCAGATCGGAAACAGGGACATCAGATTCACTACCGGTTCTCCGCACCCGCGCTGTCTTCGGCTGCAAATCTAAC
>JBGPAN010000238.1:0-6554 GCA_041480785.1 Bacteroidota bacterium
CTCGATACTGAAGAAACACCCTCAGGCATTCGTTTTCCTTGATAGGGAATCTGCTTCTCTCCTGGATCAGAAGACCTTGAAATGAGACTTATCTCCCAAACACTGGCAGGTAGAAGAGCCGCGATCCTAGTGGGTGACAATTTCCAAATTCATGAGGCGTACTATCCCTACTACAGACTACGGGAAGCTGGGATGGTTGTCTCCCTCGTCGGTGAAGAAGCGGGTCAGGTGTATCACGACTATAGCGGCGAGCCGCTGAAGAGCGACATCTCCATCCAAGCCGCACTCGCCCAGGAGTTTGACTGTGTCTATTGTCCCGGCGGATTTGCACCCATGAAATTGCGTGCGGACTCTGACATGCTTAGATTTGCGAAGGCTCATTTTGAATCGGGGAAGTTGTTTGCAGCTATCTGTCACGCGGCGAGTTTTCTGGTGGCGATGGATGTTCTCCAAGGGAGGAGGGCAACGTGTTATCACACGCTGAAGGATGATCTTGTCAATGCAGGGGCTGAGTATGTGGATGCATCACCTGTGATCGATCAAAATCTTATCACCGCACGGACCCCGCAAGACCTGCCCGACTTCCTCGAAGCCATCGTTCGGTATCTCGAGCGAGGGCCAAGCGCTGCGGCGCAAGATCGCGCCACGCGCTTGAAAGGAAGGACTGTTGGAATCCTCATCGACAAACGGTACCATGCAGTTCAAGTCTGGACCCTGTTTTTCCGGTTGAAGGCAGCTGGAGCATATGTAGCCTTCATCGGAGATGAAGCTCGCGCACAGTACCTAAGCCGAATCAGTCATTTGCCGGCCCGGAGCGATTGTTCCGCAGACGAAGCATTGCGGCAGGACTTCGACGCGCTTATTGTGCCGGGGGATTGGGCGGCTGACAAGATGCGCGTCAATTCCACATTCCTGTCGCTGATTCAACAACAGCATCAGGCAGGGAGGCTTCTGGTTGGGATTGCGGAGGGCCAGAGCGTTCTTATCTCAGCTCAAGTTTTGAAGGGCCGCAGAGTGGTGTGTCCGCCGGAGATGGTTCGAGATGTCGCCAACAGCGGTGCGGAAATCACAGACGAGCCTGTCTCTCTGGACGCGGCGCTTATGACCGCGCGAAGCACAGACGACTTACCAGAGCTGATGAGATCGATCATCGGCTATTTTGAGGGAACCGAATCCTGAATGATCACAGTACTGCTAAACTCGATCGCTCTTGACCCAAATCGATGGACGAAGGAGAAGATCCCATTCTATAAGCTGGAGCGACTTCTCACGCCCATCGCGGAGACCGGATTTCGTTTCGTCGAGGTCTGGCAGTATCATATCTCTGAAGAGCCAGAGGCGCAGATCAACGCAATCCGTGAAATGGGAAACTCTCTCGGATTGTCATTCCCCATAGTTGGATTCTATCCTCAGCTGCATCTCGAGGGGGAAGAGTGTCAGCGGGAGGGCGATAGAATCAAAAGGCTCTTCAGCTGTGCGAAGATGTTGGGAGCCGCAATTGTGAAGATTTTCGTGGGCACACGGGATTCTGCTCTCATCACTGCAAAGGAGTACGATCGATCCGTTGAATTCATGAGGCAAATGACAAGCCACGCGGAGGCCCTTGATCTGACGATAACAGGTGAGACTCACCGGAAGACATTGTTTGATACCATTGATTCCTGTCAGAAGTTCATGAAAGATGTGAATAGTGGCAGGTTTAAAATCTGTTTCCAACCCTTTGATCTGCAGAGCACCGATCAGGCAGTGAGCGACTACGAACGCGTTGCCAAAGATGTGATTCATATCCATTACCAGGGACACAAAGGGAACTCAATGGACCTTGTTGAGAATTCCGATTTGGATTACAGAAGACTGACTCAAGTGCTTGCACAAAACGGATTCCGTGGATACGTTTGCATTGAGTTCACGAAGGATTGTGTAGTCAACAGCATGTCTGATTTTAACCTAAAGACTGTTCTTAACAACGCACGACGAGATCGCGATTTTGTGCTGCAAGTTGGGCAAGAACAGAACATGGAGATTCAGGGCTGAAGTCTTGTTTACGGCATGTGCCTGGCTGTGTGCTGACAAGCTCCGAGAGATACGCATGACGCGACCTGGATTCATCGACCTACAAGTGAATGGCTATTCTGGGATTGATTTCTCTGATCCTGCAACGACTGTCGACCAGATACTTGAGACGGCGGAGATCCTTGCGCAGAATGGCACTGCGGGATTCCTTGCGACGGTCACGACCCACCCGCGAGAGGTCATGGAGACGTGTGTCCAGACCATAGCAAAGGCGATCAAGAAACAGGGCATGCGAGGTCCAGTGCTCGGTATTCACATGGAAGGGCCATTCATCTCTCCCGAATATGGTTACCGGGGTGCGCATACAGCGGATTCTATTAGTCCCCCCGATCTGCAATGGTTTGGGCGAGTTCAAAACCTTGCCGAAGGTAACCTTCGTATTGTGACACTTGCGCCTGAGTACGAGAATGCCCTTGAGTTCATTCGGGCGGCTGCTCCCGGAGTGATTGTTTCTGCAGGGCATACAAACTGTTCATTTGCCCGGATTCGGCAAGCTGTCAGTGTCGGGCTTACGATGGCCACGCACATTGGTAACGGTTGTCAGCAGAAAATCGACCGACACAACAACGTGGTCGTCAACGTGCTTGCCTGTTCTGAGCTCACACTCTGCTTCATTTCTGACGGATTTCACCTCCCAGAAGCATTCATCCGTCTGGTTATCAGTTGTCGCCCCATCGAGAAGTTAATGGTGGTGAGCGACGCGGTGAAATTCGCCGGCATGGCACCGGGAAGGTATATTGCAAGCTCGGGTGCTGAGGTTGTTCTGAGCTCCGAAGGGAGATTATCCCTCGCGTCCGATTCCGAAATCATGGCAGGTTCCAGCTCCAATATGATCAAGTGTATGAACCATCTGTCTTCGCTACGAATCTTGTCAGAAGAAGAGCTCTGGCGAGTAGGATATTTCAATCCCTTGAGGATCTTGGGTCTGACCCCCGCGGATCTATCAAAAGGCAGAGACAAGGTAGGCTACGATGCAGGGTTGCGGCGGTTCAAGCTTCTCGGATAGCCGTTATTGCTGATCACCATTCGGGATCAAGACTTGTCCCGGGGCCATTGAATATGGGGAACTTACGAATGCACACGATTGGCATCATCATGAATGGCGTTACCGGGCGCATGGGTACCCGCCAGCACTTGGAGCGTTCGATCCTTGCCATTCGGCAGCAAGGTGGTGTGAACACAAAGTCGGGCGAAGTCATTATACCCGATCCGATTCTCCTGGGTCGAAACGAGGAGAAGCTCAAGGCGTTGGCAGACAAGTACGGACTGGAGCGGTTCTCAACGAACCTGGATGCATGTTTGTCGGATCCGTACAACCAGGTTTATTTCGATGCGCAAACAACGAGCCTAAGAACGGCAGCGGTCAGCAAGGCAATCAGTGCGAGAAAGGCTCTGTACTGTGAAAAGCCGATTACCTCAAATCTTTCTGAAGCGATGGAATTGTGCCGGGGTGTCAAGGCAGCAGGATTGAAAAACGGGGTCGTGCAGGACAAATTATGGCTGCCTGGATTGTTGAAGTTGAAACATCTCATCGACTCGAAGTTTTTTGGAAAGATCCTCTCTGTGAGGGGAGAATTCGGATATTGGGTTTTTGACGGCAGGCTTCAATCGTGCCAGCGGCCATCCTGGAATTATCGCAAGGAAGAGGGGGGAGGCATCATCACAGACATGCTGTGTCACTGGCGTTACGTCATCGACAATCTTTTCGGCAGAGTATCTTCGATCTCCTGTCTCGGTGCAACGCATATCGACAAGCGAATTGATGAAGGGGGAAAAGAGTACCCATGCACGGCAGATGACTCTGCGTATGCCACATTTCTGTGCGACAATGGGGTCGTCTGTCATTTCAACTCGTCCTGGTCAGTCCGCGTGCGACGTGATGATCTTCTTACACTCCAGGTTGATGGAACGGATGGATCAGCAGTCGCAGGTTTACATAAATGTGTCGCTCAGAGCGCTTCGGCTACTCCGAAGTTTGTGTGGAATCCGGATATCGAAAATCGTGTTGACTATTATGATGGTTGGCAGGAGGTACTGTCACCTCAGCCATTTGAGAACGCCTTCAAAATGGAGTGGGAGCTGTTCCTCAAACATGTTGTTAGCAACGAACCGTTTCCGTGGACATTTCTTGAGGGGGCGAAAGGAATTCAACTTGCCGAGTTGGCGACGAAGAGTTGGGCAGAACGTCGGTGGATGGATGTTCCTACGTTGCATTTGTGAGCGGTTGGCTTCACACGCAAGCACACTATGTTGTTCGTGACGTCGGTCGTGATATTTCTTCAACTTGACAGAGCTTAAGATCGTCCGGACGGTACAATCAGGAGCCTCATCCCACAATCTGCTAGCATCCCGGCTCTCGGAGAGGACGAGTCCCGTTCACCGATCGGTGAACGGGACTCGTTTCCTTTCATGCAACCGCGCAAAAATACAAGATTACTTAGTGGAAACGGCACTAGCCCGCACTAATGGGTTTGTTAGCGGTGCCGGAAGAACCAGTTGGAATTCCATAGTTTTGGCTGACTAATAGAGGTGGGAGCTATTCTTCTGTCACCAAGCCGACGTCACAGGTTCGTTTAGTGCCCGTGCCGAAGCGCTTTGCTGGCGATCTCAGTCCGTCGCAACTCGCCCAAATAACGGGCTTCCTCAGGACGAACTACTCCACATCGTGAGTGCCCCTTTACTGCGAACGGTCTCCAAATCTGTCATCCCATCGTCACCACAACTTCATTCTTCGAGCCCGACCTTTGAGGCGGGATTGGGCATCGAGTCGGCTGTCCATTGAGGGCGATTGATTTCACTCCCTTCTGAACGCCATTGGGATTATGAACTTTGATGTTATACGTTGCTCCGCGCCATCGACGATGCACTTCAAATTCCTTCCAATCGCTTGGTATGCATGGATCGATCATTAATCCTTTGTACGACGGACGAATTCCAAGAATCCATTTTGTAACCGCAGTATAATTCCACCCACCACTGCCTGTTAACCATGGATGACGCGCACGGCCATATGCTGTATGATCTTTGCCCATGATGAATTGACAATAGGAATATGGTTCGGCTTCTCGAATCTCGATCATATCATTTTGGTTGTAAGGCAAAAGAGCATCATACAATTTCATCGCCAGATTACCGCGTCCATGTTTACATTCGGCAATGATTGCCCAGGGATTCGGATGACTGAAGATGGCTCCATTTTCTTTAATACCGCGATACACTCGTGTGACATACCCGATGTCATCGTTAGGTTTTGTATAAGAGGGCCAATTGAGATGAATTCCATATGGCGAAGCAAGATATGTCTGAATGGTGTCGAGTGCGCTTGTGGCACGTTCGTACGATGCAACTTCAGAATACACCGCCCAACTATTGCTCTCAAGAAATACCTTTCCTTCTTCGTTTGCCTTGACGCCGATCTTAATTCCGGCTTGCGTAACACCACGCGCATACCACTCTCCATCCCATAATTCACGTTCACATGCTTCACGCACATGTTCCGCCATCTTGCTATATTTATCTACGTCGTTCATGCGTTCGAGATATTGCGCTGCCTCAATAAAATATCGGAGAGCCCAATAATGCATGAATGATGCCATAGCGCTCTGGCCACCGCCTAGGTTCAAGCAGTCGTTCCAGTCAGCGCGAAGGCCAAGACAAATACCGTTCGAGCCAACTTGTTCCGCTGAGAAATCAAGAGATCGTTTTAAATGTTCATAGACAGTAGCCTCGCCTGTATCAGCAAATGGTATAACTTTATCAAAGAATGATACATCACCGGTCTCTTGCACATATTCACAAACAGATGCTATGATCCAAAGCGCATCATCTGAACAAACATCTTCCATTCCATGAATAATATCAGCAGCGCTCGGAGTCGGCACCACCGTTGGTAATTTCACACCGGGCAGTTTTTGCTCCTGCGGCTTAAAGACTTCCGGATCGAAAAGATGCAGGCCATACCCTTTGCTGACTTGCCCATGCAGCAACTCTTCCATTCGCTCTCGGCATTTATCTGGATTTGTATGAGGAACCGCCATGACATCTTGTGATGTATCACGATAACCTAAACCCGTTCTACCGCCTACTTCAATGAAAGAAGCAAAACGAGACCAGACCACACACGTTTCCGCCTGCAAAAGGGTCCACGTGTTGATCATCGTGTTCAGGCCCATATTCGGCGTTTTGCATTGAAAGACGTCGAGCTTCTTCTGCCAGTACGCTTTCAAATCTGCAAACGCTTGATCAACATTTCTCACATCGGAATACTTTTTCTGAATCTCCTTCCCTTTTGCCCTATTACCGACGCCCAACATAAAGAGACTACGAGTTTCTTCGCCAGCATCCAGTGTTAACCGTTTGTGGAGCGAACCGCAATGATTGCCGCCACGTTCAGATGTATTACCGCATATTCCTTTTTCCACTGCAAGCGGATTTGTTTCCGTTCGATAATGGCCGAGGAACTTATCACGCATGCAATCGAA